>JASFVM010000099.1:0-8687 GCA_050049835.1 Gammaproteobacteria bacterium | reverse complement strand
GCAATAATGGCGCGATTATACGGCGTTTTCGGCTGCTTCCAAATCCGGGGGCATAATTCTTTGTAAAACATGCCGTCACAGGGCATATTTGTTAAGATAAGCCACTTTTTTCGGGCCATCTGTGAAATTTGGCCATACAGATAACGAGGAGTTTCGATGTTTTCCAGCGATATGACTATCGAAGGTTATGATGAGGCACTGTGGGCAGCCATGAAGCACGAGGTGCGCAGGCAGGAGGAACACATCGAGCTCATTGCTTCGGAGAATTACGCCAGCCCCCGGGTGATGGAAGCACAGGGTTCGGTATTAACCAATAAATATGCAGAAGGTTATCCTGCGCGCCGCTACTACGGCGGATGTGAGAACGTTGACGTCGCCGAACAGCTGGCGATTGACCGCATCAAGCAGTTATTCGGGGCCGATTATGCCAACGTGCAGCCGCATTCCGGCTCACAGGCCAATGCCGCGGTCTACATGACATTGTGCCAACCCGGTGACACGGTACTGGGCATGTCTCTTGCTGATGGCGGCCATCTGACTCACGGTTCAAAAGTCAATTTTTCCGGCAAGATCTACCATGCCGTCCAGTACGGAATCAATCATGATACCGGTGAAGTTGATTACGACGAGATTCAACGCCTCGCTGAAGAACACAAGCCGAAAATGATAGTTGCCGGTTTCTCGGCCTATTCACGTGTGATGGACTGGCAACGTTTCCGTGATATCGCGGATGCCGTGGGCGCATACCTGATGGTGGATATGGCGCATGTGGCCGGTTTGATCGCAGCGGGGTTGTATCCCAGTCCGGTACAGATTGCCGATGTGACCACGTCAACCACGCATAAAACCCTGCGCGGCCCACGCGGCGGCATCATTCTGGCTAAATCCAACCCCGAGCTTGAGAAAAAGCTTAATTCCGCCATTTTTCCCGGTACCCAGGGCGGTCCGTTGATGCATGTCATTGCGGCCAAGGCCGTGGCGTTCCTGGAAGCGCAGGAACCCGGCTTCAAGACCTATCAGCAGCAGGTGATAACCAATGCACAGGCCATGGCCGATGTTGTCATCCAACGCGGTTACAAGGTGGTGTCCGGTGGTACCGACAATCACCTGTTCCTGTGGGACCTGATTGACAAGGGCTTGACAGGCAAGGATGTGGAAGCCGCGCTGGGCGATGCCAACATTACGGTAAACAAGAACGCAGTACCCAATGATCCGCAATCACCGTTTGTGACCAGTGGTATCCGTATCGGCACCCCGGCAATGACAACGCGTGGTTTCAATGAAGAAGATGCCAGGGCCCTGGCCGGCTGGATGTGCGACATCGTTGATACCATGAAAGGTGCGGCCGCAGATAACACGGTGATTACCCGCGTACGCGAACAGGTGCGCGATATTTGCGCACGCCTGCCGGTTTACGCCGAGTCATAACTGAATAGCCACAGTCTTCACAATCTAAATGATAAAAAAATATGCATTGCCCGTTTTGCTCAGCACCCGATACGCGTGTAGTTGATTCACGCCTGTCCAACGAAGGCGACCAGGTTCGCCGGCGACGCGAATGCCCGGAGTGCGGCGAGCGTTTCACTACCTATGAAAACGCTGAATTGAACATGCCACGTATCGTCAAGCATGATGGCAGCCGGGTACCGTTCAATGAGGACAAGCTGCGCGGTGGGGTTATGCGTGCACTTGAAAAAAGGCCGGTTGCCATCGAGCAGATTGATGAAGCGCTCAACCGTATCAAGCATAACCTGATGGCGGCTGGCGAGCGTGAAGTGGAAACTGCAAAAATCGGTGACTGGGTTATGGACGAATTACTGGCGATGGATCACGTGGCTTACATCCGGTTTGCATCGGTTTATCTCGACTTCGGAGATGTGAACGCGTTTCGCGAGGCCGTTGAACGCCTTGAGCAAAAGGCGCCGAAGAAAAAAATCAAATAACGCGTAATGGATCGGTACGATACTGAATTCATGCAGCGTGCGTTGCGGCTGGCCGAGCGCGGGTTGTATACCACCGACCCTAATCCGCGGGTTGGCTGTGTCATCGTAAGGGATGGCCGGGTTGCAGGTGAAGGCTGGCACCAGCGAGCCGGTGAGCCGCATGCTGAAATCCTCGCCTTGCAGCAGGCAGGTGAGCAGGCAGCGGGTGCAACTGCCTATATTACGTTGGAACCATGCAGCCATTTCGGCAAAACGCCACCCTGTGCAGACGCCCTGATTCAGGCCGGAGTGGCCCGGGTGGTGACTGCAATGCAGGATCCGAATCCTGCGGTTGCGGGCAATGGCTTTGCGCGTCTGCGTGAACACGGGATAGCAGTGGAAAGCGGCGTGCTCGAGCAGGCTGCGCGGGCGATCAATCCCGGTTTTATTAAACGCATGGAAAGCGGGCGCCCTTTCGTTCGTGTCAAGCTGGCAATGAGTCTGGATGGCCGCACAGCCATGGCTTCCGGAGAAAGTCAGTGGATAACCGGTGAGGCCGCGCGCAGTGATGTGCAACGGCTACGCGCCAGAAGTTCGGTGATAATGACCGGCATCGACACAGTGTTGCATGATGACCCGTCGCTGAATGTGCGGTTGACATCTGAACAGCTGCGGATAACAGGCGAAGTCAGGCAGCCGCATCGTGTAGTACTGGACAGCCAGCTGCGTTTTCCACCGGCGGCGAAAATGTTATCGCTGCAGGGAAAGACAACCGTAGTGACAGTCAAACAGGGTAGAAGTGAACTCTCCTGCGATGTTGTCAGTCTTGATGCGGTTGACGGCAAGCTCGATTTGACCAGTGTCATGAGCTGGCTGGCCGGAATGCAGGCAAATGAAGTGCATGTCGAAGCCGGCGCAACTTTATGCGGTGCATTGCTTCAAGACAAACTGGTTGATGAAATTGTCGTCTATATCGCGCCGCATCTTATGGGCAATCATGCCAGGGGGCTGTTTGATCTTCCGGGTCTTGAGCATATGGCAGACAGAATCAGGCTGGACTTCAGTGATGTTCGCCGAATCGGTAAGGACCTGCGAATTATCGCAACGCCTTCCGGTAAATAACAGATTACAGATTTTTGGAGTAAAGCATGTCTACAGTGGTAGTAGCGAAAAAAGCCGGTAAAGTCTGTATCGCAGCAGACACCCTGACCAGTTTTGGTGATCTGCGCATGGGTGCAGATTATGAAGCAGGTCATGACAAGATTCTCGTACATGATGACAGTTATCTTGGTATCGTCGGCAGCGCGGCACATCAGCTGGTGCTGGAAAGCATTCTCAGACAGGACGAGATCAATGTTGATTTCTCATCACGCCTGGCTGTATTTGAAACCTTCCGTTCGTTGCACCCGATACTGAAAGATAAATATTTCCTCAATGCCAAGGATGAAGATGATGATCCCTACGAGTCGACCCAGATCGATGCGCTGATTGCATGTCCGCACGGCATCTTCGGTGTGCATTCATTGCGCGAAGTGTGTGAATACAAAAAATTCTGGGCCATAGGTTCCGGCTCTGAATATGCACTGGGTGCAATGTTTGCGGTGTATGACCTGTTCGATTCGGCCGAGGAAATTGCCCGGACCGGTGTCATGGCCGGTGCCGAGTTCAACAATGCTTCAGCCATGCCGATGAGCAGTTACACTGTTGACCTTGTCAAGCTTAAATCGGTTACAGGCTAGTTAATCCCATGTTTACAGGAATTATCGAAGCTGTTGGTGCAGTAAAACGTCTCGAACCGGTCAGTGGTGATCTGCGCTTCATCATTGATGCCGGAAACCTTGATATGAGTGATGTACATATCGGTGACAGTATTGCGGTGAACGGTGTTTGTCTTACCGTGATTGAATTCGATGCCGCTTCTTTTACCGCCGACGTCTCCAATGAAACGATTTCATTGACCTCGCTGCAAGAACTGAAGGCAGGCAGTGCGGTCAATCTGGAAAAAGCCATGCTGCCGACCACGCGTATGGGGGGGCACCTGGTAAGCGGGCACGTTGACGGGATCGGAACGGTTGTCAACAGGTCTGAAGATGCGCGCTCGGTGCGCCTCGAAATCGAGGTGCCCGCGGAGCTGCGAAAATACATCGCAGTCAAAGGCTCAATCTGCATTGATGGTACCAGCCTGACTGTCAATTCGGTGAATGGCCGCGTCATCGGATTGAATATCGTTCCGCATACACAGGAAAGAACCGTGATCCGGGACTACACAAAAGGCAGCAGGGTCAATCTCGAAGTGGACCTGGTGGCGCGTTATCTGGAAACACTTTTGCTGAACATGGATGACAAAGACAAGGACAAGGTCAATATGGAGTTGTTAATGCGTACAGGTTTCGTGAAATAGGCTCAGGTTGCTTAACTGATGAAGTTGAATTCCATAGAAGAAATTATTGAAGATTTTCGCCAGGGTAAAATGGTGATTATCATGGACGATGAAGACCGGGAGAACGAGGGCGATCTGGTTATGGCAGCGAGCCTGGTAACAGCGGAGGATATAAACTTCATGGCGCGTTACGGGCGCGGTCTTATTTGTCTGACCCTTACCCAGGAGCGCTGCCAGCAGCTGAAGCTGCCGCTGATGGTGGGCTCTACCGGTGACCTTCACGGCACGAATTTTACGGTTTCGATCGAGGCGGCTGAGGGGGTAACAACCGGTATTTCTGCTGCGGACCGTGCGACAACGATCAAGGCCGCGGTAAAACAGGATGCCGGACCCAATGATATCGTGCAGCCAGGCCATATCTTTCCGCTGATGGCGCAGCCGGGTGGGGTGCTGGTCAGGGCGGGGCATACCGAGGCAGGTTGCGATCTTGCGCGCCTTGCGGGGCATGAGCCCAGTGCTGTTATTGTCGAAATTCTCAACGAGGACGGTACCATGGCAAGGCGTCCCGATCTGGAAAATTTTGCCAAGGAACACAATCTCAAGATCGGTACCATCGAAGACCTGATCAGTTACAAGATCAAAAATGAAAAAACGGTAGAGCGTATTGCCGAGAGTGATTTTGCCACGGAACATGGCAATTTCAGATTACATGCTTTTCAGAACAGCCTTGATGGTGGTCTGCACTTCGCACTGGTTCGAGGAACGATAGAAAGCGACAAGCCGGTACTCGTAAGGGTGCACGTTGAAAACACCCTGATCGACGTGCTTGGTTCTACACATGCCAAAGGCTGGCCGCTGCAGTCGGCAATCAGGCAGGTGTCCGGGGCTGATAGTGGTGTCATCGTAATTATCCGCCAGCCAGAAGAAGAGAACGCCATACTCAACTGGATGTTGCGGCATCCCACGGCAGAAAGTGAAGCTGTCGAACAGAAACCTGATTTGCGCAAGGATGGCGTCGGTGCACAGATCCTGATGGACCTGGGTGTGAGAAAAATGCGCCTGATGTCAGCGCCGAAGGTTTATCATGGCCTTGCCGGTTTTGGTCTCGAGGTGGTCGAATATGTTAGTGGAGAAATAGAATAGTTATGAGTCAGATAAATTCAATTGAAGGCAGCCTGCAGTATACAGAGGGCCGGTTTGCGATTGTTTGTGCACGCTTCAACGGTTTTGTTGTCGAGAGTCTCCTTGCCGGTGCTCTCGATACTCTGAAGCGCAGCGGTGTAGACGAATCTGCCATTACCGTGGTCAAGACCCCGGGTGCCTTCGAGATACCTGTTGTTGTACAGGGGCTAGCGCACAGTGGCAATTACAGTGCCATCATTGCCCTGGGTGCTGTTATCAGGGGTGCAACACCACACTTTGATATCGTTGCCAGTGAATCAGCCAAAGGCCTGTCTGCGATTGCACTGGATCACGGTATACCGGTTATTAACGGTATTCTGACCACGGATTCCATCGAACAGGCTATCGAACGTGCGGGTACCAAGGCCGGTAACAAGGGTTCCGAAGCGGCAGCAGGTGCCATAGAGATGGTTAACCTGATGAGTCAGCTTGACTGAATCATATAACCATGTCTGATAACACAAGCCTTGCCAAAGCGCGGGGCAAGGCACGGCGTCTTGCCATGCAGGCGATGTATCAATGGCAGATGACTGCTGATGATATCGATGGTATCGAGCAGCAGTTCCTGGAAGAAAATGACATGAAAAATGTCGATCAGGCCTATTTCTCTGAATTACTGCTGGGAGTGCTCAAAGAGCTTGCCATCATTGATGACGAGCTGGAAAAGTACATGCCGCGTAAAATCAATGAAGTTGATCCGGTCGAACGCGCCATTCTACGTATCGCCACATATGAATTCATCAAGCGCAATGATGTGCCCTACAGGGTGGTGCTCAACGAGGCAGTTGTGCTGACAAAGAAGTTTTGTGCCGAGAAAAGCCATACCTTTGTCAATGCGGTGCTGGACAAGGTAGCGCGTGATACCAGAAAGCATGAAACCGCAACGGTGTAATGGTGCTGGGTGAGTTTGACCTGATTCAGGAATATTTCGCATCACCGCTGGAGCACGGTGATGTCGTTATCGGCATTGGTGATGATTGCGCTGTCGTTTCAGTGCCACCAGGCAAGCAGCTTGCGGTAACGACAGATACACTTGTCGATGGCGTGCACTTTCTTCACGACACATCACCGGAAGACATTGCCTGTAAAGCTGTCGCGGTCAATCTCAGCGACCTTGCAGCCATGGGGGCAGAGCCCAGATGGCTCACACTTGCGCTGTCACTGCCAGCTGTTGATGAAGGCTGGATCAGGACTTTTGCTGAAAGCTTCAGGTCGACAGCCGGGAAATACAATGTGCAATTGATCGGTGGTGATACAACGCAAGGACCCTTGAGTATTACCGTGCAGGCAATGGGACTGGTTGATCCCGCCCGCATCATGCGAAGAGACCGGGCCAGACCGGGTGATTCAGTCTATGTCAGTGGAACCCTCGGTGATGCGGCTGCCGGCCTCAGGATCATGCAACAGGGACAGGTGGTCGATGATAACCAGGCCTGGCTGGTTGAGCGTCTTAACCGGCCCGAGGCAAGGACGACAATGGGTATGAAGCTTGCGTACAGCAGCAGCTGTGCTATCGACATTTCGGATGGCTTGATGGCTGATCTCGGTCATATTCTCGAAGCCAGCCGTTGCGGTGCAACGATCAATATCGACAAGGTACCCCTGTCACGCCAGCTGGTTGCATATTCTGTTAACAGGGATGAAGTGGATTGGCAAATGGTGCTCTCAGGTGGTGATGATTACGAGCTGTGCATCGTAGTGAATCCGGTTGATGAAGCGGAGCTGACAATGATTGCGGCTGAGCTGGCAGTGCCCCTGACCCGTATCGGAGTGATCGAACAACAGCCGGCACTCAACGTCATTGATGATGCGGGTGCAAGATATCTGTTCGACCATGACGGTTATGAGCATTTTTCAGATGAATAATATCAGTTTCAGGCAACTGAAGGATCCTGTGATACTGATCGCGGCCGGTCTGGGTAGTGGCCTCGCGCCCAAAGCGCCAGGTACAGCCGGAACGGTAATAGCAGTACCGCTGTATCTGCTGATGCAGCCATTGCCACTGATAACTTACCTGGTAATTACCACCTGCCTGTTTATTGCCGGCATATGGATTTGTACCTACAGCGCCGAAAAGCTGGGTGTTCATGACCACCCTTCGATTGTATTTGATGAAATTGTAGGCTATCTAATAACAATGATAGCAATGCCCGCCGGCTGGTTTCCGGTTGTGACAGGATTCATCCTGTTCAGACTGCTCGATGCCATCAAGCCGTGGCCGATATCCTGGTTTGACAGAAACATAAACGGTGGACTGGGCATTATGCTTGATGATGTTATCGCCGGAGTTATCGCGATGGCTATTATTCAGGGATTACTTTATTTTCAGATTCTACGATGCGATACATTTCTGGCATTTTGTTAACAGTGTTGTTCATGGTGGCGGCAACGAATGTTGTTGCGCTACCCCGTATCGAAGTGCAAGCGCTGTTTGGCGGCAAAGCAATCGTGATGATCGATGGACAGCGTCGTACCTTGTCAGCCGGACAGACAAGTCCTGAAGGCGTCAAACTGATAGCAGCTGACAGCAAGCAGGCTGTGCTTGAATACGATGGCAGTAGAAAAGCCTATCAGCCCGGCGGCGCAATATCGCTGAGCTATGCAAAGCCCGAACATCATGAAGAAAAAATATATGCTGATGACCACGGAATGTTCCATTCAGTTGGCACAATCAACGGCCGCACCGTTCGCTTTCTTGTCGATACCGGTGCAACCACGGTTGCAATGAACAAATCACAGGCCAGGCAGCTCGGTGTCGACTACCGCATGAAAGGTGAACGTATTATTGTCAGTACGGCATCCGAAAATGTGAAGGGCTATCGCGTGCGCCTCAAGTCTGTATCGCTCGGAAGGATAAAACAAAGAGATGTTGATGCCATGGTAATAGATGGTGATCATCCTGGCCCCATTCTTCTCGGCATGTCTTTCCTGGGGAATCTGAAAGTCGAGAAATCAGGCGGTATCATGAGCATTCGGCAGCGCAACTGATAATCCAACCAGGCCAGCTGTTTCCCATCCGGCAAGCTGCCGAATGCCATAATGTAACAATGAATTCCGCGAATGAACGCTAATAAACGCGAATAATGATTGCGAAACACGCAATTATCTAAAGCTATTCTTTCTGTGCGTGCATCTAAATAGATGATGTTATAGCACGCACAGTTGAACAGCTGTATTCCCTGAGTCCTTATCGCCGCTAGGTT
>JASFVM010000098.1:0-8885 GCA_050049835.1 Gammaproteobacteria bacterium | reverse complement strand
GTGATTGCAAGATAGTTGCCATTACGGCTTGTGCGGGTCTTTACCGCACCTTCACCGAGATCCGGCACATGGCGGTTCATGATTTCCAGCACTGCGATCTCGAGCTCCGGCGTTGCCTTGCCCATTGCCTTGATGGGAAACTCGCACGGGAACTTGAACGGGCTTTCTTCATCGTCAGGTGTGGAGTCAGCCATTTCTTAATTCCTGCTTGTAGCGCTGGTAGATTGCAATAATCCTCTTCCAGTATTCTCCGGCCCGGCCTTCACCAACGATCTGACCGTTGATCTTCGCCACCGGGGCAATTTCGCGGGTTGAACTTGTCAGCCAGATTTCGTCTGCCGATTCCAGTTCATCTTCGTTGATATCGCGCTCTTCAACCTGCATTCCATTTGCGCTAGCCAGCTCAATAACCAGGTCTCTGGTGATACCGGGCAACAGACATTCACTCTTGGGCGGAGTAGCGATTACACCATCGTGCACCACAAATATATTGCTTGCCGTGCCTTCGGTCAGCAGACCATCACGCACCATGATGGCATCGACTGCATTCGACTGGTTGGCCTGCATCCGAATCATGACATTGGCGATCAGTGAAACTGATTTGATATCGCAGGCTTTCCAGCGGAAGTCCTCGACCGTGATGGCTTCGATACCAAGTTCCAGCCTGGTGTAATCAACCGGCTTGATGTCATTAACCATGATGAATACTGTCGGATTGATATCGGCAACGATTGACAGGTCTCTGATCGGTGCTGCACCACGCGTGACCTGTAAATAGATCGCGCGGTCACTACCGGGGTTCTTTGCGAGCAATGACTGAAAAACCTCATGCCACTGTTCATTGGTCATCGGGTTATCAAGGGAAACCCGGTTCATGCTTCTTTTCAGGCGATCGAGGTGCTCATCCAGGCGCAGCGGTTTGCCGCCGAAAACCGGTATCACCTCGTATACACCGTCGCCAAACAGAAAGCCGCGATCAAGCACTGAGATCCTGGCTTGTGATTGTGGCAGGTACTCACCGTTCAGATATACAACCGGTTCTGTAGTCGCCACGAAAGTTACCTGTTTCGATGATCCGGAAAAGCAGGAATCAGTTAAACATCTGCAGGATGTAGTCCTTGGCAATCTGGAACAGGCTGCCCTCGCCGACGGACTCGAGCGCCACCAGCGGCGCCTGCAGCATCTCCTCATCAGCAAGGCTGATGCGTACGGTACCATGCTGCGACCCTTTCTCAAGCGGTGCTTCAATACTGGCATCAACATCCATTACAGCTTCCAGGTCCTTGTAGGAACCGCGAGGGATGGTGATGTAAAGATCTTCCAGCAAGCCAAGGGAAACCTTGTCGCTCTCACCTTTCCATACACGTGACCGGTTCATTATTTCACCAGCCGCATACAGTTTATGAGTTTCAAAGAAGCGGAAGCCGTAATTCAATAACGACTGGCTGACACTCGCCCTTGCCTTTTCACTGTCCGTGCCGAGCACAACGGATACCAGTCGCATGTCCGACCGCAACGCCGAAGCCACAAGGCAATACCCTGCGGATTCGGTGTGGCCGGTCTTAACGCCGTCAACACTGTCATCATTCCATAGCAATTTGTTACGGTTGTATTGCTTGATATTGTTATAAGTGAATACTTTTTCCTTGTACCACGCATAGTGTTCGGGAAACTCGCGAATGACTGCCATGGCCAGCGTTGCTATATCTCTCGCTGTTGTCAGGTGCCCTTCTGCAGGCCAGCCGGTACTGTTCATATAGTAAGTACCGGACATACCCAGTTTGGAAGCATACTGGTTCATCAAATCCACGAACGCACGTTCCGAGCCCGCCACATGCTCTGCCAGTGCAACTGTGGCATCATTACCGGACTGGATGATCAGCCCTTTCATAAGATCGTGCACACTGACCTGGGTATCAACTTCGACATACATACGCGAACCACCCATGCGCCATGCCTTTTCACTGATGGTGACCATATCATCCATGCTCAAACGGCCTTCGGCCAGCTCCTTGTAGATCACGTAGGATGTCATCAGCTTGGTAATACTTGCCGGTTCTACCTGGGCGTCCGCTTCCTTTTCCGCAAGCACGCGACCACTGTTGGCATCCACAAGAATATAATTTTTTGCAGCGACTTTCGGTGGCGCTGGAATTGGGACTGCCGCGTTGGCTGTGGCAACAAACAGGGTGATAAGAGCAAGGACCGAGAATAACGCGAATGGAGTTTGTATTTTTATTTTTTTCATCATCTGTCTAGTTGTATCTGATTATTTTTGCATTGTTCATATTATGTTCTTTCAGTTGCGCCAGCACCTTTTCGGCAACATTATCTGTCGGCACAGGGCCTATACGTACCCTGTACAGCAGTTTGCCCTTGTTGTTATCGACATGGATACGAACGCTTTGAAAATTCTTCTTGCGTAAATCTTCAATCATTTTCAAAGCGCTCTCTTCGGAGGAGAAGGCGGCAATCTGCACGTAAAGCTTACCGTTCTCATCAATATATTCCTCTTCAATACTGACAATATTTTTATCAACCCTGGTTTTATCACCCTGGTTTTTCTCACTGTCAATGACACGAATTTCCACCGGTGCTGTACCTGTTGCGACAACGCCCAGCTTGGTAGCGGCCGCATATGAAAGATCAATAATACGGCCGTCGTGAAACGGCCCCCTGTCGTTGACCTTGACGACAGCCTTGCGACCATTATCCAGATTCCTGACCTCAACATAGCTCGGTAAGGGAAGGGTTTTGTGCGCCGCCGTCATGGCGTACATATTATAGGTTTCACCACTGGATGCACGCTGACCATGAAACTTGCTGCCGTACCACGACGCCAGTCCCTTTTGCCTGAAACCTTCGCCACTTTCCATAACATGGTATCGCTTGCCAAAAACTTCGTAGGATTGAGGGTTACCGTACTTGCTGCGCGCTTCTTCGCGGGGAACAGCATCGGGTATTTCATCCCATCGCTTGCCGTAATTTTCCGGCGGCCCGTCTTTTACACTGCATGCAGCCAGTCCTGAAAGCATTATCAGTATTGAAAGACACCCGTGTGTGTATCTGGATTGCATCATTTCTGCGTATCAAATTCCTGGCTCAATTGATATACAGCCATTGCATACAACGCGCTGTGATTGTAGCGCGTTATCACATAAAAGTTATCCAGGCCAAGCCAGTACTCCTTGCCGTTGTTACCCTGCAGCGTGACCAGTGTCGCTTTGACAGAATTATCGACCTCGGCTTCAGGATAGATGCCGTTATTGGTCATATCAGTAATCCGCGTATGCGGTTTCAGCTTGTTCCTGGTCTCTTCGATATCGTCCTTCATGTGTGCATTGATACGCGCAGGAACGAGAACCTGGCCTCCAGGCTCCCAACCATGAACCTTGAAATAATTGGCCACACTGCCAATGACATCTGTTGTGTTGTTCCACAAATCCCGTTTGCCATCTCCGTCAAAATCAATTGCATAATGACGGTAACTACTGGAGATAAACTGGGGCATACCCATGGCACCTGCATAGGAACCGCGAACATCCCTCACATCAACCGCCTCTTCACGTGTCAGCAGCAGGAACTGTTCAAGTTCACCGCGAAAGAAACGCGCACGTGGTGGATAGTCAAAACCCAGCGTAACCAGTGAATCAAATACCTGCGTCTTTCCGCTTAGTCTGCCGTAGTAGGTCTCGACACCGATAATGGCGGTAATGATCTCGGCAGGAACACCGAATTCCTTTTCCGCGCGCATTAATGTTTCGCGGTTTTCCTGCAGGAATTTGTTACCACCGTTGATCCGTTTCGAGGTAAGAAAAATCGGTCTGTATTCCTTCCAGGTCAGCACCCTTTCGGCCGGTTTGGCGATTGCTTCCAGTACGCCTTCGAGTTTTTGTGCCGACGCAAACTGTGACACAAGACGTTCACGGTCAAATCCATGCTTCTCAACCATGTCGTCAATGAATGCCTGCACATCGCTGCGCTCGCTGTAATTTGCTTGAGCATTCAGCGCAACAGACATTAACAGCAATGCAAAAAATGAGGTGACTCGATTCATGATTATGGTTTGCGATTTATAGTTATTTTTATTTTGACAACAATCTGCGATGTGAGTTTATCGACATCAACATACCAAATCCGGCCATCAGCGTTACCAGCGATGTTCCGCCATAACTTACCAGCGGCAAGGGCACCCCTACAACCGGCAGGATTCCTGAAACCATACCGACATTGACGAACAGGTACACAAAAAAGGTCATACTTAAACTACCCGCCAGTAGCCGACTGAAAGCATCCTGAGCATGGTCCGCTATATACAGGCCGCGCCAGATAATAAAGGCGTACAGCGATAGCAATACAGCTGCACCCATCATACCAAATTCTTCCGCAAACACCGCGAAAATAAAGTCTGTCGAGCGCTCAGGTAAAAAATCAAGCTGTGACTGGGTACCATTTAACCATCCCTTGCCGTAGAGGCCACCGGATCCGATCGCAATTTTCGATTGAATAATATGATAACCGGCGCCAAGAGGGTCGCTTTCAGGATCCAGCAATGTCAGCACACGCTGCCGCTGATATTCATGCATCAAACGCCAAAGTATCGGGATGCATGCCAGCATCATCAGGCCGGTACCTATCAACACACGCCAGCGGATGCCGGCGAAAAACACCACAAAGAAGCCGGCAGTACCCACCAGCAGGGCCGTACCGAGATCAGGTTGCACTGCAATCATCAAGGTTGGCACCAGCACCAGGCCGGCGGAGATCATCAGCGAGCGGAAGCCGGGCGGCAGCGGGCGTTCCGACAGATACCAGGCCAGCATCAGCGGGGTTGCCAGCTTCATAATCTCCGAGGGCTGAAAGCGCACACCGATCTTGAGCCAACGCTGCGCACCCTTGCCCACCTCACCGGCAAAAAACACCATCAGCAACAGGATCACGCCAACGAGAAACACCCACGGTGTCCATAAATAAAGCTGTTGCGGTGAAATCTGCGCAACCACGAGCATCACCAGAAACGCAATGGAAAGTCTGACAATCTGCTTCTGCATCAGTTCTGCGGACTGATCGCCGGCACTGTACAGAATACCCAGACCGGCCAGGGTCAGCATCAGCAGACCCAGTAACAATACCGGATCGATTCGGATGAACTGCAGCACGCGGGTGAAACGGCTCTGGTAGGCTTTGTCGAACTGGTATTTATTTGGCATCGCTTACTAGCTCTGTATCTTCTTTCAACAGGTATGTATCCATAATTTTCTTCGCAATAGGCGCCACCGCACTGCCATGCTCGCCGTTTTCTTCGATTATCGCGACCACGATTTCAGGGTCTTCCAGCGGCGCAAAGGCAATGAACAGGGCGTGGTCTCTTAATTTTTTGGCAATGGTCTCGGCGTCATATTCTTCATCCTGTGCAATACCAAACACCTGGGCCGTACCTGTCTTGCCCGCCATCTCGTAGCCTTTCAACTTCCATCCCGTCGCGCGCGCCGTTCCCCATTCGCCGCGCAGAACACGCTGCAGGGCCTTGTGCATCAGTTCCCAGCGGTCTTCCCTCTTCAGTTTGATATAGGAAACCGAGGGCGCGGCCATGGCTGTTATCTCTCCGGTGGTATCACGCATTTCTTTCAACAGCCGCGGCTGTACCTTCTTGCCCTTGCTGGCCAGCGCCGATGTGGCGACAGCGAGCTGCAATGGCGTTGCCAGCATATAACCCTGACCAATTCCGGCTATCAGCGTTTCACCCGGGTACCAGACCTTGTTATGCACCCTGCGCTTCCACTCTCGCGATGGCAGCAAGCCGGAACGTTCGCCAAACAGGTCAATGCCGGTTTTCTCACCAAAGCCGAATTCGTGCAGGTAATCGTACATACGGTTGATCCCCATGCGGTGCGCGAGCTCGTAGAAATAAACATCACAGGATTGTTCGATCGCATCACTCAGATCAATCGTGCCGTGCCCCCACTTTTTCCAGTCACGGTAACGGTGTTCCTGGTCGTTGGGCAAGGTGTAGTAGCCAATGCAGCGTATGCTCTCTCTCGGACCGATCGCTTTCGCATCGACACCGGCAAGTCCGAGAAACGGCTTGAGAGTTGAGCCCGGTGGATACTGGCCGAACAGGGCACGGTTAAACAGGGGCTTGTAGTCGCCTTCACGCAATTCCTTGTAATCCTTGACGCTGATACCATGGACAAACAGGTTGGGGTCATAGGCCGGTTCACTGACGAAGGCCAGTACAGCGCCTGTCCCGGGTTGCAGCACGATAACCGCACCAGCAAAATCACCCAGCGCCTGCTCAGCGGTGAGCTGCAGTTCCATATCGAGATTAAGCACCAGGTTGTTTCCCGGAATCGGTGGTATTTTGTCGATTACCCGCAATATGCGCCCTTCAGCATTCACCTCGACATTCTGCTGCCCGACGATGCCATGAAGCTCATCTTCGTAAAATTTCTCCAGCCCGGTCTTGCCAATATGCGAGCTACCGCGGTAGTTGCTCACATCGATGGTATTGAGCTCCTTTTCGCTGATGCGGCCGACATAACCGATAGCATGGGCCGTTGTTTTGCCCTGTGGGTAATACCGGCTCAGACGCGCCGCGATATCCATACCGGGGAAACGATGACGATTAACCGCCAGCCGCGCCACCTCCTCTTCGCTGAGACGCGTCCGCAGGGAAATACTTTCAAATGGCCGATGCGAGCGCAGTGCGGTCTGGAATTGCTCGATGTTCTGTTCGCTGATGGTGACAATTTCACCCAGACCCTCGAGCGTGGCTTCCAGGTCTTCGACCTGCTCCGGGATCAGCTCGAGATGGTAAGTAGGTCGGTTTTCCGCCAGGACCACGCCATTACGGTCGTAGATCAACCCGCGATTCGGCGGCAACGCCATCAGGCGAACACGATTTTCCTTGGAGAGACCGGCGAAATGCGCATATTCAACAATCTGCAGATAGCCAAGTCGGGTTAACAGCGCGCCGATCAGCAGCAAACTTAACAGCCCGGCGAAGATCGCCCGCGCCTTGAACAGCCTGGAGATTTCCGAATGGTCGGTGACGAATGATCTACGCACAACGAAGCCCTGTTTGCATCAACACGAATGTCGCTGCCTTGAACAAACTAATACTGATTTGAGCATTCCCCCAAAAGACAAACCCGGCTCTTATTGCAGATCCAGCTCGAATTATATCGACTTTTACCTGTTTAGGCGTTTATTAATCATGTTTAGCTCGACAATCTCTGAACAATCGATAGAATCCCCCAGATTGTCTGTATAACTGGCACAATGGAGTACCCAATGAGACTGGTTTTAATCGGAGCCCCGGGATCCGGTAAAGGCACACAAGCCAAATTCCTGACTGAAAAATACAACATACCGCAAGTGTCGACCGGGGATCTGTTGCGCGCCGCCGTGGCTGCACAAACCCCGCTCGGCCGACAGGCCAAGGCGGTGATGGATGCCGGCCAGCTGGTGCCTAATGATATCGTTATCGGCATGATCCGTGAACGCATCATGCGCCCCGATGCGGAGAACGGCTTTATCCTCGATGGCTTCCCGCGCAACCTGGAACAGGCAGAGTCGCTGGACGTATTGCTTGCCAGCCTCGGCCGACCGATCGATGCGGTACTTCAGATCAATGTCGACTTCGACCTGCTGATGCAGCGCATGGTAGGTCGACTGACCTGCCTGTCGTGCGGCGCATTGTTTAATTCCTTCACCAATCCGCCTGCCATCGATACCCAGTGTGATCTTTGTGGCGGCACGCTGCATCACCGCTCTGATGACAACGAGGAGACCATTGACCGGCGCCTGCGTGTCTATGAAACTCACACCCAGCCGCTCACGGCCTATTACAGCAACAAGGGCAACCTGCATGTTATCGATGGCCAGGGCACGGTCGAAGAAATCAAGAAACGCATAAAATCCGCCTTGCGTGGTATGCGCTCTTCACGTATCAAGTTACAGCCGGTCGCGCAGCAACCCGCAGCCAAAACAATCAACGCCAAACCGGAAGTCATTCGCACCAAGGTCAGCGACAAACAGAAAGCTGCACCCAGGCAGAAAAAGAGGGAGGATGCAGCGGTTAACCCCGTCGTAAAAAAGCGCCCCAAAAAGACCATTACCAAGGCTGAAGCCGCCTACAGGCAGAAACTCAAAACGCTGCAGGAGGAACTGAAGACGGTAAAGAAGGAACTGATGGAAGTCAGCCGCACAGAAAAGCAGTTGCTCAAGGAAGTCGAGAAGAACCAGGCGGAGCTTGATCGACTGGCGCGGAAGGAAGCAAGCCTTAAATAAAGCAGGGACGAGTGGCGGGGTATGTGTGGCAAGGGAAAGTCGCCGGCCTGCGTCTCTTGCTTCCGGCATCAAGCCGAAAGGGCCGCGGTGAATTCACTGAATAAAACGTAGAATATTTCATTAAATATTTTACGAAGCGAGCTCCATTCATCGCTCAAGAGCTATTAGATTCTAACTTTTCAGGGCTGTATCAGCAGTTTCAGTCGTCCTGCCTCGCCCCGCTCAACTCGTCCCTCGCCACAAGACCTGTGTTGTCAGGCGTTTTTCGCCTGTTGCGCCTCGATTTCGGCTCTCACACTGTCCATATCCAGCTCCCTGGTCTTGGCGATCACCTCTTCCAGGGCAGACTCGGGCAGCATGCCGGCCTGGGAAAAAATCACGATCTGCTCGCGGAATATCATCAGCGTCGGAATTGAACGAATCTGGAAACTGGCGGCCAGTTCCTGCTCGTCTTCCGTGTTGATCTTGGCAAACACGATATCATCGTGTTTTTCGGATACACTTTCATAAATCGGCGCAAAGGACTTGCAGGGTCCGCACCACGGTGCCCAGAAATCGACAATGATAATGTCGTTACCGGTAATAGTATCCTT
>JASFVM010000323.1:0-3333 GCA_050049835.1 Gammaproteobacteria bacterium | reverse complement strand
GCTGGTCAGGTAAAGCAGCACAAACAACAATAACGGAATAAATGCATAGAATGCTTCCGGGCGCATGAAATGCAGTTGTTCGGGAATGTTCACGATCATCTCCATCTGCGTTTGACGAGTGAACTGATAGCGAGCAGCGCGGCAAGCAGCAAGGCGGTGCCCAGTGGCCAGTAAAACAGTGACCACGTTGGACGGTAACTCTGGGTGTCGCGTTCAACCGGTTCAAGCTTGTCGATAACGGCATAAATCTGCTGTAATTCGTTCACATCATGTGCGCGAAAATAGCGGCCGCCGGTTTTTTCTGCAATTGTCTTTAATGTGTGTTCATTGAGCTCACGACTGCCACGTGATCCGATACCGATCGTGTGTATCTTCAGACCTTTGTCTGCCGCGATCTCTGCCGCTTTTTCCGGACGCAGTTCCCCGGCGTTACTGACGCCATCGGTCAGTAATATCAAAACACGGTCCTGGTTGTTTTGTGTATCAAGACGTTTGACCGCAAGCCCGATGGCATCACCGATTGCGGTAGCCTTGCCTGCGAGCCCGGTAACAGCTTCAAAAAGCAGCGTCTTTACCGTTATGCGATCGAATGTCAGCGGCGCCTGGACATAAGCCTGTTCACCAAAAAGGATCAGGCCGATCCGATCGCCAATGCGCCTGTCGATAAATTCTCCGGCGACGGCTTTGGTTGCCTGCAGCTTGGTAACGCTGCGGAAACTGTGGGTAAAGGTATGATCCATGCTTCCAGACAGGTCTATAGCGAGCATAAGGTCACGGCCACTGACGGGTAGCTCTATCGGTTCACCAATCCATTGCGGTCTTGCCGCGGCACATAACAGACTTAACCACAATAGAAAATAAACCAGCAGTGGCCAGCGCCGTAAACCCTGTTTTGCCGGCGATGTCTGCTCGCTTGTAAAGTCATCCAGGTAGGGGACACGCAAGGCAGCATCATTATGGCTGGCAGCCGCAGGCAATATGAAACGCAATAAGAACGGCAACGGCAGTAACGCAAACAACCATGGCCAGCTGAAGGTAATCATGATGCCCCACCTTTTACCGGTTGATGCTTCAGCCAGTCCTCGCACAAGGTGAACAGTGCTTTGGTATCGATATCGAGCTGACTGTTCGATGGCAGGTAAGGTGCGGATGCCAGTATTTTCCCGACACCGTTCCGGAATTCTTTCCTGTGTGCCGTTTTGTCCAGGTGTTGCAGCCACTGTTCACCGGTAAGTCCCGCCGAGTGTGAACGCGGGTAGTAGCTGATACTTGCCCTGCGCATCAACACAGAGAGTGCCTTTACCAGCTGAACACGGTCATTGTTTTCATCATGTTGTTGTTTAATTCTGTCCAGCTCTGCGAAAACGGTACGTTTCAGCAGTCTGCGTTGGCGCAATTGTTTGAATACAAAGATCGCGGCAATTATTGTTGCGCACAGTAACAGCAGCAGCCACCAGCCCGGAGCAGGCGGCCACCAGCTGAGCGGTTCAGGTAAATGGATATCACGCAGGGGTAATGACTCAACAGGCATAATGAATTATTGCTTCAGCGGCGTGCCCTGAACTGTGCATGTTTGTTTGCCTGGATGCCGAGTCCCTGTTGCAAACCTGACAGCACATCATCGTGCGTAGCAAGCGGTAACAGGTACATGCGGTGCTGGCGGCAGAGTTTGGCCAGTCGGGTCTGGCGTTGATCGAAACGCTGGCGATAGGCGAGACGCAGTTTTTTATCTGCCGTGTTGAGTTGCAGTTCGTTGTTGCCATCACTGACCTTGTAGCTGCCCGAGGGCGGCAGCTCGGCTTCAATCGGGTCATAGACCTGGATCAGGACAACATCATTGTGCCGTGCAACATTGATCAGATGGGACTCGGCCTGATCATCCATTTCCCTGAAATCGCTGATCAGAAACACCAGGCTGCCGGGTCTGGTGACCTTGCGCAGGCGAGACATGGCATGACTCATGTTGCGCGGCTGCCTGTTACGGCTGTTGTGCCAGGCAGGGTGTTTGCAGGTTTGGCCAATCAGGTCAAGTACCGCGGATTTTCCGCGCCGTGGTTTCAATTCGATATGGTCATTGCCGGCGAAGATCAGGGCGCCGAGGCGGTCATTGTGAGCACTGCTGCTCCATGCCAGCAAGGCGGCAGCTTTGCTGGCTGCCACGGCCTTGAAACAGCCCCGGGTGGCAAAAAACATGGAGGGGTTCAGGTCGAGCCAGATCAGCACCGGTCGTTCACGTTCCTCGCGATAGACCTTGGTGTGTGGCTCGCCGGTCCGTGCGGTAACGCGCCAGTCCATGTTGCGGATATCATCTCCCGGAAGATAGAGACGCGATTCATCGAATTCCATGCCGCGGCCCCTGAATGATGACATGTAGGCACCACCCTGGCGTGCGTGTATCTTGCTGCTGTGCAAGGGCAGCTTGCCGGCGTCGTGCCTGAGTTTGATCAGTGATTGTGGACTGACCCAGGTTATACCGTCAGTTACTGTATCAGTGTTCAATGCAGTGTCACCGAGCACGATCGTGATTTACGGAACAGCAATACGGGAAATCAGTTCCTTGATAAACATATCCGGTGTAACACCTTCCGCTTCAGCTTCGTAACTGAGGATAATGCGATGGCGCAGCACATCATAGGCGATGGACTGGATATCATCCGGGTCGACATAGTCACGGCCAGCCAGCCAGGCATGCGCACGCGCGCAACGATCGATGGCAATAGTTGCGCGCGGACTGGCGCCATACAAAGACCATTGTGCAAGATCATCGCCATAGGCGCCGGGATTGCGCGTTGCAAGCACGATGTGCAGCAGATACTCTTCAAGGTTGTCTGCCATGTACAACTTGAGCACTTCACTGCGTGCGTCAAAAATGCTTTGCTGCGAGATTTTCTGGAATGGCTGGTTGCTTTCGGTTTCACCCGTCAGCGCCTCTTCACGCGCCAGCGCCAGAATGGCTTTTTCAGCGCTGGCGCCGGGATAGTCAATGGTGACATGCATCAGGAAGCGGTCGAGCTGCGCTTCCGGTAGCGGATAGGTGCCTTCCTGCTCAATCGGGTTCTGGGTCGCCATCACCATGAACAGCTGTGGCAGGTTGTAAGTGATCTTGCCGACAGTAATCTGCCTTTCTGCCATGGCTTCGAGCAGGGCCGACTGTACCTTGGCCGGAGCGCGGTTGATTTCATCAGCGAGGATCAAATTGTGAAACAGGGGCCCCTGCTGGAATACAAATGAGCCGTCCTGGGGACGATAGACTTCGGTGCCGGTGAGGTCGGCCGGTAACAGGTCCGGGGTAAACTGAATACGGTGAAAGTCGCTCTCGATGCCTTCGCTCAG
>JASFVM010000189.1:0-5571 GCA_050049835.1 Gammaproteobacteria bacterium | reverse complement strand
GCCAGTCCGGGTGCGCCCTCGACCAGCAGGTGGCCGTCCGCCAGCAGTGCAATCAGCATGCGATCTACCAGGGTTTCCTGGCCAATAATGTGTTGTTCTACATATGTCTTGAGCTGTTGAATCGATTCCTGATTTGACATGCTATTTTCTAGTTTTATGGGTCCAGCTGATGCCGTGTTATGACAAGCATTGTTTTTATTGGTTCAGCCGTGGAGTACAGGCCGCAAGCTGGTTGGTATTGTACCTGTATTTTCGCTAGACTTCGCGTCTCAGTACTACATCGGGTGCTCTCTTGCAGAGAGATAATCGGGAAACTGGTGAGTCGCAGTAACAATGTTGCGTTAATCCAGTACTGCCCCCGCAACGGTGATTGGAAGGTACCTTATCAAGGCCACTGTGAGTAATCATGGGAAGGCGGCAGGTGCGCTATCATTCCCATCAGTCCGGAGACCGGCCCGCGTAGTGATCAACCAGGTTGCGGCGGGCGACCAGGGTGCAGAGCTTCGCTGCAGTATATAGCCAGCGGAACGTTCTCTCCTTGTTGCCTCCAGTGTATTGGGGGGTTCCTTGCAAAAATTGTTTCCAGTCTGTCTGTTCGCAGTGTCAGCGGCAGTAACTCAACCTGTCGGCGCTGTGACCGAGATACCTGCTGTTGTGGTCAGTGCTGCACGCACCGAGCAAAGCGTGTTAACAACGCCTGCGAGTATCACCGTGATTACGCGAGAGCAAATCGAAACCAGCGGTGCACGACATATTAATGAGTTGCTGCGTGGCCGGGGCGGTGTGCAAATCAATGACCTTTATGGCGATGGCAGCCGTGCCTCTGTCGGTATGCGCGGCTTCGGCGAAACCGCTGCCTCGAACACGCTGGTGCTGGTTGACGGCAGGCGGCTGAATAATCCGGATATAGCGGCACAGGATATGAACAGCCTGGCGCTGGACGATGTGGAGCGCATCGAGATCGTGCAGGGCAGTGCCGGTGTGCTGTTCGGTGACCAGGCTGTTGGCGGAATAGTCAATGTCATCACCCGCAAGCCCGGCATTCCACGGCATTCACTGAAACTGTCAGCCGGCAGTTACAATACCGTGAAGATGCACGGTATGACCTCGCAGGCACTAGAGAACGGGATTAATTACCGCCTGTCGCTGGATGCCCACGAAACTGACAACTACCGCGATCATAATGAGGCAACCTACCTCAATGGCTTTGGCAAGCTCGGCTATGATTATTCATCGGGAGCGGTATTTGGCGAGCTGCAATATATTAATGATGAACTGAATACGCCCGGCACCCTGTTTGACGACGAGGTTGATGCTGATCGCAGACAGGTGAATCCGAATTTTGCCAATGACTTTGCCGATGCAAAGACAGCGGTTGCCCGCATTGGCCTGGTGCAGCAACTCAGTGATAACTGGTCTGTTGAGGGCGAGTTGACCGGACGCGATACCAACGGTGATTTTCGGCTGAGCTCGGTGTTTGCCCCCGAAACAGAAGTCGGTACCCAGGACCGGCGGGTTGTCGAATTTACACCCAGACTGATCGGCTTTGTGCCATCACTGCACAACACCATGCTGACCCTGGGTGCAGATGCCATCGCCAGTGATTACCAGCTGAGTTCGCGCTTCGGCGACCAGCTCAATGATCAATCTCAACGTTCACTCTACGCCCAGGCGGTTATTCCCGCGACGGCAGTGCTTGATCTGACATTAGGCTTGCGCTACGCCGAAGTCGAAAATGATTTGCGGGATACAGGAACATTCGCCCTGTTTCCGGCGGGGTTAAGTATCGATGATGATGTCACTGTGGGTACCTTCGGCCTGGCTATCAAGGCGAATGACAACTGGCGGGTATTGTTTCGTGCAGACCAGAACTACCGTTTCGCCAAGGTGGATGAATACCTGCAACCGGTATTTACGCCGACGTTTACCCCGGTCATTCTGCAAACCCAGCAGGGCCTTTCTGTCGAAACCGGCGTTGAATGGGCGTCGGGCCGTAACACGGCAAAGTTGCTGGTTTATCAACTCGACCTGGAAAACGAAATCGCTTATGACCCGGTCAATTTTGCCAATATCAACCTCGAAGAGACCCGGCGCAAGGGCGTGATCACCAGCGGGCGCTGGCAGCAGTCGCAACGAATCGGGTTTTCGGCCAGCTATACCTTTACCGATGCGGACGTGTTGAGCGGTCCGTTTGAAAACAGCGAAATTCCATTTGTCGCCAGGCACTCGGCCTTGCTCAGTACAGATTACAGCATGACGGATGGCTGGCAGCTTTATGCTGAGCTGTTCGCTCTCAGCGACCGGGTTTTCTCCGGTGATTTTGCCAATGTGCTGGGGCGGTTACCGGGATATGGCGTGATCAATGTAAAAGCTGAATACAGTTTGAGGGATTTTGTCTTCACTGGCAGAGTGAATAACCTGTTCAATAAACAGTATTCAGATGTCGGCCAGTTAAGCTACGACCCCAATACCTTTGCCGCACGCGAGGCATTCTTTCCTTCACCTGAAATCAATTTCATACTGACAGCGGCCTGGCAATTCAGATAACCTATACCTCATGAGCGTTGCTTTCCGACCTGTTGCCTTCAGTACAGCTTTCTCGCTTGCATTGCACGCCGGACTGGTCGCTGTGTTTCTGCTGAAACAGCCGGATATCATGCCGGCGACAGGCACGGGTGTTGTTATCGAGCTGGTGAGTTCGAACTATCAATCAAACCGGGAGCAGACAGAGCGTGCTGCAAACAGAACGAAAACTCCTGTACGGTCTGTGCAGGCTGCAGGGCCGGCTGATCAGCGCGCCGGTGATGTCATCACGACGGCCGCAATCGCAACGGTTGCGGACTCAGCCGCGGCTGAACAGCTGACGAATGATTTGCTGTCCCATGAGGCGCAGAGCGTAGACATTGATACCGGTGAACACGCTATAACTGCGTCAACTCATGCGTCAGCGCATGACAGCTCTATCGTCGAGTTATTGCATACCAGTATCAGTCAACACAAGCAGTATCCCTATCTGGCAATCAGGCAGCGACGCGGCGGGGTGGCCCGGGTTGCGTTTGTGCTGCATCCGGATGGTGCCATCGATGATGCAAGATTGATTCAGTCAAGCCGTACCCGTATCCTTGATCAGGCGGCCCTCGATGCGGTCAAACGTATCGAGCCCTTCAAAGTTGCGCAAGACTACCTGGAAAAGCCAGAAGCATTCCAGGTCGATGTCGTCTTCAATGTAATGTAAACAATGACAAACCGGCTTACCAGGATCTATACGCGCACAGGCGATGCCGGTGAAACCGGTACCGCAGACGGATCGCGTGTCGGCAAGGACGATATGCTGATACATGCCCAGGGAGATGTCGACGAGCTCAACAGTTTTATCGGCCTGCTGGCATCAAAAACAGACAATGCCGGGTTGAAAAAGCTGATAAACAGCATACAGCACGATCTGTTTAACATCGGTGCGGAACTCAGCCTGGCACAGCCGATTATTAACGCTAAAGCGGTTGCCTTCCTGGAGCAGCAGCTCGATCACTACAATGCGGATCTGCCGCCGTTAAAAGAGTTTATCCTGCCCGGTGGCGGTGAAGCGGCTTCACTCTGCCATGTAGTACGTGCTGTTTGCCGGCGTGCCGAACGCAACGTGGTCTCTCTGCACAGGAAAAAGGCACTCAACAACGAACTGCTGGCCTATATCAACCGGCTTTCTGATCTTTTGTTCGTGCTTGCACGCGTGTTCACAAGGGATGCGGGCGAAAAAGAAATCTACTGGAACACGCAGAACGATCAGTAGTGAGCAATTAACGCTTTACTATTGACTGCATCATCATGTTTATCGGTATTGATCTCGGCGGCACAAAAATCGAAGGTATCGCCCTGTCAGGGAGTGGTGAAGAGCTGCTGCGCAAACGTGTACCGACACCTGCAGGTGATTATCAGGCCATCCTGAATACCATCAAGATACTGGTTAATGAAATTGAAGCAAGCCTCAGCATGCAGGCGAGTGTGGGCATAGGTACTCCCGGTGCCATTTCTCCGGCAACCGGGCTGTTGAAGAATTCAAACTCCGTTTGCATGAACGCAAAGCCGGTCTATGAAGACCTGTGTCGTGTCCTGCAACGGGATATCAGGATGGCCAATGATGCCAACTGCTTCGCCTTGTCGGAAGCCACCGATGGTGCTGCGGCTGGTGCGGCCGTTGTTTTTGGTGTGATCACAGGGACCGGGACGGGCGCCGGGGTCGTTGTAAACGGCCATGTGCTCAGCGGTCCGAATGCGATTGCCGGCGAGTGGGGGCATAATCCCCTGCCATGGCCGCAGGATAACGAACGACCCGGACCGTCATGTTACTGCGGCAAGCACGGCTGTATTGAAACCTGGCTGTCGGGCCCCGGTATGAGTCGTGATTTTCTTGCTTTGGCCGGAAACGCGCTTGATGCCAGACAAATCGTGGAACATGCGATGCATGGAGACCGTGACGCTGAATTATGCCTGCAAAATTATGAACTGCGCATGGCCAGAAGCCTGGCGCATGTGATAAATATTCTGGATCCGGATGTTATTGTGCTTGGCGGCGGCATGGGTAATATCAAGCGCCTGTATTCCCGTGTGCCCGAGTTATGGAAGCAGTATGTTTTTTCCGATCATGTCGCTACCAGGCTGGTTGCGCCAAAATTCGGCGATTCGAGCGGTGTGCGCGGTGCGGCCTGGCTGTGGAAAGAAAGTTAGCCACAAAGCCGCGAACAACACAGGTAAGTTTGTCCGCAAATAACGCAAATGAACGTGAATGCTTTGGGCTGTTACTGCAGGGAATTCTCCGCACATGCCGGCCTGGTTTGCCTGTGATTAAATATACGAAATATAAATATCAGGAACAGCTATGAAGCTCAAACTCTTTTCAGTAATGACGTTACTCGTGTTCAGTTCTTCCGTGGCAGCAAATGGTTATGTCGGGTTCAGTTACGGTAGCACATCGGTCAAGGCGGACCTGACCTCGATTGGTGGCAATACCCTTGATGATACAACCACGCTGACGAAGTTCTACGGTGGCTATCGCTTTCACAGGTATCTGGCATTCGAGGCAGCATGGTTCGACCTGGCATCGGTTAGTGTCGGCCAGCTGGGAACCGGTTCCACTGCCGTGTCCGGTTATGTTGATATGAAAGCACTTGGCATATATGGCGTCGCTTTTGTCCCGTTTACCAAACGGGTCTCAGCATACATCAAGGCCGGCGGAGCGAGCTGGGATGCTGATTTGCAAGTGAATAATACAGCCGCCGCCACAGATGGTTTTGATGCACTCTATGGTCTGGGTGTTTCCTACAACTTTACCAGGACATTTGCGGTAACCGCGGACTGGGAGACAATCAATTCACCCAACCCGGAATTTTCGACATACTCGCTGGGTTTCAAGTGGGAATTTGAATAAGGAGCGGGCTGAATGTCTTCTTTCGCTGCCAAAATCGGACATCCAGCATATACGATATTTTATTATTCTGATGCATGGGCCATTAACCGTAAATATACTTTTAGTTTTTCATCTTCGCTGTAGGTATAACTACTATTCGTAAATGAACA
>JASFVM010000097.1:0-8927 GCA_050049835.1 Gammaproteobacteria bacterium | reverse complement strand
GCATCAAATGGCCCAGGCATGCAGGCACGTTACGAGCATACCGCCACCGACTTCTGGAGCGACGACCCGTTCAGCAGGCAGGACCCGTCACCCGATGATGAATTCTATGCCCGGCCGAGGCTGGTCTATCACCTCGACAAAAACTGTTCGCAGCATATCGGTGGGCTCTATCGGCAACTGCTACCGCATGACGGGCGCATCCTGGACCTGATGTCGAGCTGGGTTTCGCATCTGCCGCAGGCGTTTTCCGCAGCGGAAATTACCGGCCTCGGCATGAACCCGGATGAGCTTGAACAGAACCCGCTACTGGCGCACAAGGTCGTGCATGATCTCAACCGGAATCCGCTATTGCCGTTTGATGATGAAAGTTTTGACGGCGTCATCTGCACCGCTTCGATTGAATACCTGGTTTCGCCGATGACGGTATTCAGTGAGCTCGGCAGGGTACTCAAACCCGATGCGCCTTTGATCATTACTTTTTCCAACCGCTGGTTCCCGCCCAAAGCCATCAAGGTATGGGGCTATGCCCATGAATTCGAACGCATCGGTCTGGTGCTCGAATACTTCATCAACAGCGGCATATTTGAAAAATTACACAGCTACTCGTTACGCGGCTTACCCCGTCCGGATGATGACAAGTATGCCGGCCAGCTACGACTGTCGGACCCTGTCTATGCAGCGTGGGGGCACAAAACGCTAGCACCGGGCACCCGATCAACATAGCGGCACCAGTCTCTTTTATAAGAATATTTTAATTATCTGATATATATCATTAATCGTCGCACCTGTTCCCGCTAGACTCTGCTTTTTATTTCGGATACACCCATGGATTCACCCCAGAGTCTGGCATCGGCCTTCATCCTCGGCCTGTTCAGTACGGTTCACTGTGTCGGCATGTGCGGCGGCATTATTGGTGCGCTCAGTCTCAGTCTGCCGGAAACGGTTCGTCAGCAGCGCCTGCGACACATAGTTTTCATCAGTCTTTACAATATCGGCCGGATTCTCAGCTATTCCGTGGCCGGTTTGATCGTCGGTTATATCGGTGCAGAGGCCGCCGCCTACACGGACATGTCCGGTGGCCCGTCAATTTTGCGCTATACCGGTGTCGTACTGATGATCGCAATTGGCCTGTACCTGGCCGGCTGGTTTCCGCAACTGTCCAGGGTTGAGCGCATTGGTGTTCCTGTCTGGAAAGTGCTGGAACCACTTGGGCGCAAGCTGGTGCCGGTCACCAGTATGCCCAGGGCCCTCCTGTATGGAATTATCTGGGGCTGGCTGCCCTGCGGCATGGTGTATTTTGTGCTGGTATGGGCGTTGACCTCCGGCAGCGCCGCCCAGGGAGCACTGACCATGGCCGCATTCGGTCTTGGCACCCTGCCCTCGCTGCTGGCAGCCGGACTGGCGATGTCCTCGCTGAAACGCTTCACCCAGTCAAAAACGACCCGGCAGGTTGTCGGTGTGCTCGTGATTGCGATGGCCATCGCCACCCTGTTCATGCCCATGGGCGGGCACAAGCACGGCCAGCACAGCAACAGTCACGGCAGCCACGAACACGTGAACCACACGATGACACAGTAGAATTCACATTCATATCAATGTATCACTGTGTTAAATTTGCACGCCGGCAATGTAATCAGCCCGCTTTCTGTTAGTTCATATGGATAATCCCGTTACCTATACCTCGGCATTTCTGCTGGGACTGTTCAGCACGGTGCATTGCGTCGGCATGTGTGGCGGTATTATCGGCGCACTCAGTCTCAGCTTGCCGGTAGAAATTCGCAGCCATCGGCTGCGTATGTTCACCTTTGTCACCACCTACAACATCGGCCGCATCATCAGTTACAGTGTTGCCGGCCTGGTTGCCGGCGCCATCGGTACAGGAGTGCTGGCTTCGACCGGCCTTGGCCAGGGCCACAGCGTTCTGCGCGTGATCGGTATTGCGATGATGATTGCCATTGGTCTCTACCTTGCAGGCTGGCTGCCACAGCTCGCCATTATCGAAAAACTCGGCGTGCCGGTGTGGAAAAAACTGGAGCCGCTGGGTCGCAGTCTGTTGCCGGTGGCCAGCCTCCCCAGGGCAATGGCCTACGGCCTGATCTGGGGCTGGCTGCCTTGCGGCCTGGTCTATTTTGTCCTGCTCTGGGCCCTGTCGACGGGTGACCCGGTCAAAGGCGCATTGACGATGCTTGCCTTCGGTCTTGGCACGCTGCCAACACTGCTCGCCACCGGCTTCATGACATCATGGTTGACGCGCTTTGCCCGCTCGTCCACTGCCCGCCGGGTTATTGGCCTGTTGATTATCGCGATGGCAATCGGCAGCCTGTTTATACCGATGAGCGACAGCATCCATGGACACCACCACTGATGCCAGCCGCCGGCAACAATCAGACATTCAAGTCCCTGCTGGGGCGTTCACCGGCAATGGAGGCGGTTATTCGTACGGCACAGATCGCCGCTGCAACTGATGTGCATATCCTGATTGAAGGTGAGACCGGAACCGGCAAGGAACTGCTGGCCGCGGAAATCCAGGCTTCCAGTTCACGCGTCACGGAAGACTTTATCGTCGTCAACTGCGCTGCCCTGCCTGTTGAACTCGTCGAATCCTTATTATTCGGGCACGAGCGCGGCGCATTCACCGGCGCCCATGAACGCAAGGAAGGTTATGTGCAGAAGGCACACAAAGGCACCCTTTTTCTCGACGAAATAGGTGAACTGCCGCTGGCGATCCAGGCGAAATTACTGCGTTTTATCGAGCATGGTGAATGCCAGCGCCTGGGGGCAAATGCAATCGAACACGTTGATGTTCGCATCATCGCGGCGACCAACCGCAACCTGATGCAGATGGTCGACAGTGGTGATTTCAGGGAAGACCTGTTCTACCGGCTTAATATCGTACCCTTGCAATTACCGCCGCTGCGCGAACGCACGCGTGACATCGCTCAACTGGTTGAACGCTTCATGCAGCAGGCGGCGACTCGCAACCGGACGCAACCCTCGAGTTTCTCGCGTGAGGCGCTGGAATCACTGAAAAAACACGACTGGCCGGGCAATATCCGTGAGCTGCGTAATGTATGTGAGCATGTATCAGCACTTTTGCCCGGTCAGAGTATCGAGCCGGAGCACCTTCCGTTGAATCTGAACGGACGCCGGGAAAGCGCTGCTACCGGCACCCGGTTCGAACTGCCGCAACAGGGCATCAATATGGAATCGCTTGAAATCGACCTGATCCGGCAGGCACTCGAATATGCCAACGGCAACAAAAGCAAGGCCGCAAGACTGCTGGGACTAACACGGGATGCCTTTCTGTACCGCCTGAAGAAACACAACCTGTAGCCAGTCGAGAGCCGGCTCCAGATGCCATTCAAAATTCGACTTACCCGTACGGCGCCCGGGCGAAGAATGCCCGGCCTTCTGGCAGATACCGGCACAACCCTGACCACTCTCTAAGTCCGCAACCGGCTGAATGACAGTGACCCGAAAACCATTAATATAGTTACGGTTTTTTACCTATTGCGAGTGATATGATTAACTCATGGTGTACTCGGAATTCAACGCTGATACCGGTAACGGCATCATTATCCTGAAGCCCAATAATTCGGCAACATGGCGCTTCAACATGATGGTTGTTGTGTCACTGGCTTTTATCGCGACACTTATCTCGACCTTTTTCCTGCTGCAGGGCTTCTGGCTGATTGCACCGTTTTCAGGACTGGAAGTCCTTGCGCTGCTGGGCTGTCTTTACCTTTGCGCACGCTCAAACATTCAGACCGAGGTCATCAAATTCAGCCCGGAAAAGGTCATCATTGAACAGGGACGTACTTTTGCTGAACGTTCATGGGAATACCACAGAATATGGGCGAAAATATTCGTCAGGAAGCCCCGGCACCGTGGCCATCCTGACCGGGTACTGATCCGGTCACATGGCAAGGAACTCGAACTTGGCTCTTTTCTCAACCAGGATGACAAGGAAGCACTGGTCAAGAAGCTGCGTAAAATAATCTACGACTAGGAACTTTGCCTTTTTTCAGCTGCTCACACGTATATGCTGAGAAGATTATCCCGGATCCCCTTGTTACTGTTTTTTGCAGCAGCGTCAAGTGCCGAGCCGATCACGCCCGGCAAGTATGTTTTCGAGCATATTCATTTCAAACGCATCAAACCCAACATCGTCTCATTCGATGATGATGCTATCCGGTTTAATGTCAACAAAAGCGCGTCTTTTCTCCTGCTGGCATTTGATGACATAAAAACCGTACGCAGGGTGTCATTTGCATGGCAGGCAAGCGGCGTACTCAACAAGAACAGCATCGAACAGGAACAAACACGCAAAGGCGACGACGCCTGGATACGTGTTGGCCTGATTATCAGCGGTGAACCGGAATGGGTACCGGATGCACTTTTGCCTCGCTGGAGCAGGCAGGTCAAAAAGACACTCCGCCACCCCTCCGACAGGATGCTTTACCTGATTCCCGGTGCCATGCATACGCCGGGCGCCAGCTGGAAGAGCCCGTACAGTAACCACATCGACATGGTCTCGGTTGCCAGCAGCCGCATGGACGGCAACTGGCAACGAGTTGACCATGAATTCAGTGAACCGCAACGGGCTGTTGGTTTGTGGATTATGGCCGACGGCGACGACACAGGCTCAATCTTCAGCAGTCAGCTTAGAAACCTGGTCATCGATTAATTTTCGTCAGCCAGACAGCAACGCTGCCAATATCACAGATGGCGCAGTACGGATTACGCGGAACCGGCTTGCTCTGAAGGGGCCTACCGTTTACCCGGGACCTGTGGCATGCTTTACGAAGAAATCCGGAAATCAATTTCAAAGTCATGACACATTCACAGCGCCTGATAGCCGAAGCTGACCGGCATAAAGTTGATCGCGCCGATTTACCGCCGCATACACATGTCGCTTACTGCAGTAAGGCCGGCACGCTGAACAAAGCTTTGCTTGATGGTTTTTTAAGGCACCAGCAGGACAGTAACGTCAAACGCAGTCACCTGTTCAATGGTCGCTATGAGAATATCTACCTGACATCAACACAGATTCCCGAGCTTGCAAGCCTTCTCGAGGAAGCCTGTGAGCATGCCAGCTCGATACTGGGAACAGCTGATCTGCAGGCAGGATGCTGGTTTAATTATATGCCACCCGGCGCGGTAACAACGGTGCACAGCCACGATGATTATGATGAGTTACTGTCCGGCGTGTATTACGTTTCCGTCCCGCAAAATTCAGGTAACCTGATCATTCATCAGGGAAACAGGCAGCACGTTATCTCACCGCAGGAAGGCATGTTTGTGTTTTTTGCTCCCGATGCTGTTCATGAAGTCAGTGAGAACCTGAGTGCAAGCGGCCGTCTTTCAATCGGGATCAATTTCGGCCGGCGCAGGATTGGCGATGAATGACAGCTTGAAACGCTGCAGCTGGGCCAGTGGCAGCACACCGGAACGTGATTACCACGACACCGAGTGGGGCGTACCCCTGCATGATGACCGCGGTCTGTTTGAATTTATTACACTCGAAGGCGCACAGGCCGGTCTCAGCTGGCTGACTGTCCTTAACAAACGGGAAAACTACCGAAAACTGTTTGATGGTTTTGACGCCGAAAAGATCGCCCGATACAACAAACGCAAGGTTGAATCCTTGTTGAAAAATCCCGGTATCATCCGCAACAGACTCAAGGTTGAAGCCACCATATCCAATGCCCGGGCGTTTCTTGAAATACAGGACAAGTTTGACAGTTTCGACAAATATATCTGGCGGTTCACCGACGGCAACCCCATAGTCAACCGCTGGATAAGCCCGCAAGATGTTCCCACCAGTACCGACCTGTCGGACATCATGTCGAAGGAACTGAAAAAACGCGGCTTCAGGTTTGTTGGCACCACGATTTGTTATGCCTTTATGCAGGCAACCGGCATAGTCAATGACCATACTGTTGACTGTTTCCGCCACCATCAGTGCTGAATGCCGAAATATTCTGTGTTTCCCGGCTACAGGACTTACCCGCGAATGGAACAACAGGTAGAATAATCAAAAAATTCCAATAACGGGCACTTTCAATGATTCAGTTCAGAGCCAGCTACAGCCGCTCCATAATCTTGCAACTTATCCTTCTTTCCATATTGCTGCTATTAATTATCCTTATCAATATGGATTTCGTCGCAGAAATATATTTCAAAAACCAGCAAACACGTGTCGGTTACGTCGTCAATGGCAGCATCCTGGTTTTGTTTGCTGTCGGTCTTTTCAGAATAATCACGCTATTGATGCGCTACACACTGGAGGAATCAGCACTTGCAAAGTTCCTGCGCAATGTTGAGAATGAAGAAGCTCGCCCGACGGACAAGATCAGCAAGAATTCCCTGATTGCACGCCGTTACAGGTCGGTTGTGGAAATCAGCAAACACAACGTTGCCGTCAATCACAGTGCCCTTGCATCAACCCTGCTTGCAACAGAAAGCACGCGCATGAGCCTGCCCAGATTCATCAGCAACATTCTTATTCTCACCGGGGTATTCGGCACGATTGTCTCACTTTCAGTCGCATTGCTTGGTGCATCCAACATCATCGACTCTGCAGACGGTCTGGGCAACATGGGTATGGTGATTCATGGCATGTCCACTGCATTGTCAACCACGACCACTGCCATCGTATGTTATTTGTTTTTTGGCTACTTCTACCTGAAAGTCACAGATGTGCAGACACAGTTGCTCAGTGGTATCGAACAGGCAACCGCTCTTTATATCATGCCCAGATTCACCTACCAGACAGACAGCATGCTACATGAAGTAGGCAACCTGGTGCACGCACTACGTGAAGCCGCTGAGAAAATGGGGCAGGTCGAAGTCGACTTCGCCGAAGCCGGCAGAAACATGAACGATATGCTGGGCGCCTACGCAGACAGCATGGGTAATCTCGACGAAAACATTAAAGAAATAAAGAGCCTGCTGCGCAACGGCTTCAGGTTGCCGGAATAATACCGTGAACGACGATTTCATCGATCTGCGCAGTGGCAACCTAAGCAGCGAAAGCTTCTGGCCGTCATTTACAGATATCATGACGGTTGTTGTCATGATATTCCTGATCACCTCTGTTGTGCTCATGGTAAGAAACTGGGAGTTGATTGACCAGTTACGCACCAGCCTGCTGGCCGAGCAAAAAGCCTCGGAAATGATCCGCTCAACCACCGAAGTCAATGCGACCCTGGAAGAGCAGCTGGCACAGGCACAACATGAAATATCAGTATTACGCATGCAGTTAATGCAGACAAATGAAGATAATGAAATGCTGAACAGAACACTGGCTGACAAGGAACAACAGCTCATTGTCATCATGTCGGATAACCAGAAGATGCAGGACTTGTTGGCCAATGCCGAACAGCAAGCTGCCAGCCTCGACAGTCAGCTGCAGCAGGTCATCGTGGATCTTGACAAATTGCGTAGCAACTACGAGGAACAAAGCAAAGATCTCAAATCGACCCGGGACAGGCTGATCATCCTGTCAGAGGAAAAAGAGGCGCAAAACAGGCAGCTGGTTACACTTGAAACCGACTATAGCAATCTGAAAGTCAAGTATGACAAGCTGGTCAAACCCGCACGTACCGCCAAGGGCAAGTATGTCGTCGAAGTTAACTATGAAAAAATCAAGGGTAAGGGGCGTATTCGCTTCAAGGACGCCGGCGATGAGACTTATACCAAGCTCTCTACAGATGAATTGCACAGCAAGCTTGCCGCATTAAAGAAAAAGCATCCGAACAAGCTTTATATAAAAATCATCATTCCCGAAAACAGCGGGCTTTCATACAGTGAAGCCTGGGAATTCATGAAGAGCATTCTGCATAAATACGATTATTACTACGGCTCATAGCAGCAGCACATAACCTGGTCCTGCCGTTCCGGTTGTAAACAGCAAACTGTTAACTACACTCCTGTTAAATGAAAAAAACCAGCGCTGCTGGGCAGGATACCAGCTACAAGTCAATAACACGATGACAGGACTTGAATGGTATACACGAACCCCGTCAAAGCAGTTATGGTATTACTCGCCATTGTTCTGAACTGGCCGGGTTTTGCACATGCGACCGATACCATATACCCGCTGATAACCTATAAATGCGACCCAGATGCAGATGTTCTGACCATTACCAATTCACTGCTGAAAGGTGGCAAAGGTGCAAACTTCAAATATTCTGCGGAAAGCGGCACCTACTCACCATGGGACATGGTGGAAATTGCACGCCATACGGACTCGACCCGAATCATCAAAGCAACCAAGGTAAACAATATCTGCCGGCTGAGCAGTGGCGAATATACCGTCCTGCTTGAGCCACAAATTTTCAGCAAGGACCTGAATGGCAGCTGTGGTGCGACTATTTCCGGAGCAGTCACGATAGTGCTGGACGGCTTCGAGTTGCTGGAACGCACCGCATTTGAAAACTACTGTCACGGCAATGCGCCGATCATCACCCGGATCACCGTATTTGGTAAAACCGGTGAACACAATATCAAGCGTGTCGCTAAATACAGGTTCTATTGATTGACAGTCCGTTTGCTTCTGAACACAAACTCGATGTCCAGCTTGCCAACAACCCACACATCGAGATCCGCATGCAGCCTCTGCGTTGCAGCGTTCCTGTGCTTTATGGCATTTACCGGTTTAGTCTTTACCAGTTCGATGATATTCGGGTAACAAACTTCAACACGAACATGCATAGGATAATAACCGTCCAGGAAGCGGCGCATAAAAGGCCCAAGTCGCAGGTAATAGCTGCCGTTTGCATAACTGAGCGCCCTTTTGTCTGCGGAAATACAGATTTCAGACTCTGCCTCTATATCCTTCATTTGAACTGTGTTCCCTTCAACCCGGGCTGAGCCGATATTCGCATAAGACTGTATCTCGATATCGCGAATATGGTCGGCAT
>JASFVM010000096.1:0-8933 GCA_050049835.1 Gammaproteobacteria bacterium | reverse complement strand
CTCGGTGCATTGGTGTTACTGAAATATCTGATTCTGGCTGAATATCATATCCCCTTTAATCGCTTCTCGGTTGTGCTGGTTGGTGCGCTGGTGCTCGCCAAAGTCGTGCTGGTGCTGGAATATATTCCACTTGGCTCATGGGTGCGGTCTCAACCGGCGTGGGTCGATGTGGTTCTGCGAACAACTATGTATGCTTTTGGCGTTTTTGTGGTTTTGCTGCTCGAGAAAGCTTTCGAAGCACGTCATGATTATGATAGTTTCGGTGCATTGCTGATTGCAGTATTCCAGCAGGAAGACGGGAAACACGTCTTGCTTAATACGATTTGTCTGTCAGCGGCATTACTCAGTTACAACATGCTCTCTGTGGTGCGCAGGCAACTTGGCAAAGGGGTGCTGTTGCAAATGTTCCTGACACCCTTGCCGGAGTAGCAGGTGGATAAATAGCCTGAGGTATTGGCAATGTGGTGCGCATGCAGGCAAAAAGTGACTTTGAGCAGCCACTGGCTACACAAACCTGCTCTAGCGGATTTAGTCCTGTTTTTGCAGGAATGACAGATATTTACTGATTCTCCAGACTTGACAAAACCTGATACACAGCACCTGTCAACGCTTCAAGATCTTGTTTATTGATAATATAAGGCGGCATCAGGTATACGAGCTTGCCAAATGGCCGAACCCAGACGCCTGCCTCGACGAACATAGGCTGTATGGTTTTCATGTCTACCGGCTGATGTAATTCAACAACGCCGATGGCGCCGAGCACGCGTACATCATTAACATTGCTTAATTGTTTGCATCCCTCCAGGCCGTTTTGCAAACCCAGTTCAATTGCTGTAATGCGTTGTTGCCAGGGAGACTCCAGTAACAGTTTGATGCTGGTATTTGCAGCTGTGCACGCCAATGGGTTGGCCATGAAAGTTGGACCATGCATGAAGACACCCGGGTAACCATTGCTTATAGTTTTGCTGACTGCCTTTGTGGTCAGTGTGGCGGCCAGTGTCATGTAGCCGCCGGTGAGTGCTTTTCCGATACACATGATGTCAGGTGATATGTCTGCATGTTCACAGGCAAACAGCTTGCCGGTGCGGCCAAAGCCGGTGGCGATTTCATCCAGGATCAATAACACATCGTGCTTCTCGCATAATTCACTGACACGACGCAGATAGTCGGCTGAATAAAAGCGCATGCCACCAGCCCCCTGTACAATGGGTTCCAGAATAACTGCTGCGATGCTGTTCCTGTTCGTGATCAGCTTTTGTTCAAGGTCGGCAATATCAGCATCAGTACAGGTTTCACCAAGACCGCAATTCGGCGAGTCTGCAAAGAATTGCTTGGCCAGCGTATCTGCAAACAACGAATGCATGCCATTGACCGGATCGGTCACCGACATCGCGCCAAAGGTGTCACCGTGATAACCATAACGGATGGTGAGGAACTTCTGTTTCTGCGGCTGATTTTTTGCCTGCCAGTATTGAAGCGCCATTTTCAGTGCGACTTCAACGGAAACCGAACCGGAATCAGAAAAGAATACGGACTGCAGTGACTCTGGAGTAATCCCGACCAGTTTCTCTGCGAGCGCAACTGCGGGTTCGTGGGTGAGGCCACCAAACATCACGTGCGCCAGACTGTCGAGCTGTGTTACAAGTGCGGAGTTCATTACCGGGTGGTTGTAGCCATGAATCGCACACCACCATGACGACATGCCGTCGATCAGCTCGCGTCCATCAGCAAGTTTCAGGCGTACCCCGTGTGCAGATTGAACCGGATAGACCTGCACGTCTGAACCCATAGCACTGTACGGGTGCCAGATGTGTTTCCTGTCAGCAGCGAGAAGTTTAATTGAGTTGGGTTCCACGTAGTATGGTGCGCAGCGATTAATTCGTTACTAATTTGACGGCCGGCTAGCGTATCAGTCTCGAATTCATTTGTCATGCAATGTGATTCAGGCTTGCTCCGCTTCAATCTGTTGTTCTTCGATCTGTTCGATCAGTTTATCCCTCGGGTAATAGAGCAGGGTGGCTATATCAACCAGCTCGCGGACAATTTTTCTGGCTTCTTCGCTGTCGTTTAACAGTGACGAAGCCATCTGGTTGGTAATCTCGCCATCCATCAACAACTTGTTGATGCGGCCGGATTGCAGTACATCCATATCCTCGGATTTTTTCCGTTGTTTTTTCAGCTTCCTGATATGCTTTAGCGGATTTTCCGATTCACTGCAAAGATGTATTTCACGCACAACCTTGAGGATACGTTTTCGTATCATGTTGTATTCCTGCAAAATGGCATGGTTGTTGGATGACAGATAGTGAACCAGGTTGTCGTGCAGTGGTTTCATTTTTTTCACAACATGCACCAGCATGCGATCTGCAATCAGGATGTTACGTATGGTTTCGATCTTGTCTTCATCCAGGGTGAAAATACTTTGCAGTCGTGTAGCATATTCAAGAATCTGGCTGTAGATGGACTTTATTTTTGTGGAATATAATTTATCGATATCGACCGCAATAGTCTCTCTCGATTTCAGCATGGAATTGAGCGTACGATCAGATTCGAGATCTTCGCGGTGAATATTTAATCCATGTGTAATTGCCTGGTAGGCAGCATCCTGCAGCAAGCGCAAGGATTCATCAAACAGTGCCTTGATACCGGTTTGTGGAAACTCCAGTGATGTCGCATTGAGATACCTTGGTTCGTCTATTTCAGCTTCTTTCTCAATTACAGGCGGCACGATTCTTTCCACGAGACGTGCAATCTGGTTTATAAATCCGATCAACAATATGGTGTTGATGATATTGAAAAAGGTATGGAACAGCGATAGCGCGATCGGAATAGCAGCGGCTTCGACAAACGGCGATGCGCCCTCTATATTTGTTGTGAGAGTATCAATGGCGTTGAGCATTGGATACAGAAAAGGCGTAAGGAGTGCCAGACCCAGCAGGTTGAAAATCAGGTGTGCAAGTGCCGCGCGCTTTGCCTGGTAGTTGGCAACCAGAGCGGCCAGGTTGGCTGTAATCGTGGTGCCAACATTCTGGCCGATAACCATGGCGGCGGCCATGTCGAAAGGCAGCCAGCCTTCGTAGGTCATCAGCAAGGTCAGCGCCATGGTCGCACTGGATGACTGCACCACGAGTGTCAGAACAGTGCCAATAAACAGGAACAACAGGATCGACAGAAAACCGCTGCTGGTGTAATCCGACAGCGATGCCAGCACTTCCGGATTCTGGCTGATATCGGGAACCGAGTCCTTGAGGAACTGCAAACCGATAAACAGCACCGCGAAGCCGATAATGAAATAGCCCCAGTGCTGGCGGTTTTTCTTTTTAGAGAGGCTCAGTAGAAAACCGGCACCAACCAGCGGCAGCGCGATTGCGCTCATGCTGACTTTAAATCCAAATATGGATATCAGCCATGCGGTAACCGTGGTACCGATATTCGCACCCATAATGACGCCAATTGCTTCGGTCAACGTCAGCAGGTTAGCGTTCACAAAGCTGACAACCATCAGGCTGGTGGCAGATGATGACTGGATGATGGCGGTGATTGAGAAACCGGTGAATACCGCGAAAAAGCGGTTGGATGTGGTGGTCGACAGAATGTTGCGCATGCGGTCGCCGGCCAGTTCCATCAACGCGTCGCTCATTACTTTCATGCCATACAGGAAAAGGCCCAGGGCGCCGAGTAATGAAAGGATGTCAGTGAAACCGTAATCCATACTTTAATCTAATGACCGTTCAGTTTGATGATGTTTCATACCCGTCGATCACGCTATTAATTAAGCGGAACATATTCCGCTTCTTCTATCAATATCTGACCATTGTCAGCGTCAAGAACGAAATTAATAAACTCAAGCGTCTTGCCGCCTGGCCAGCCATTGGTAAACATGAACAACGGGCGATGGATCGGGTAGGTGCCATCGAGAAGCGTTCGCTCCGAGCCTATAATGCCATCAACCCTCAGAGGTTTAACATTGGCGTTCAGGTAGCCCAGGCCGATATAGCCTATGGCTCCCGGATTGTTTGATACTTCCCTGACAACATCTGCGCTGGAGTGTTTGAGTGGTATTTCAGTATCGACCGGTTCCTGGTTCATGATGAGGTGATGCCAGACTTCAAATGTGCCCGATGCGGTATCACGTGACACCACGTCAATGGGCAGGTCAGGTCCACCCAGCTGTTTCCAGTTATCGACCAGCCCGAGGTAAACGTCTCTTAAATCGTCCCGACTCATATTTCTGAGCGGATTGCTCTTGTGCACGATGGGGAGGATGCAATCATTGGCTATACGAAAGGGAACCGGGTAGACATCATGCTGACGGGCCAGCTTCAGTTCTTCCCTGGTAATGAATGTGGAGCTGGTCGCAATATCGGCTTCACCCATAATCAATGCCGCTATGCCTTCAGCGGAGCCACCACCGCTGACCTCAACCTTTGTATCCGGGCATTTTTGTTCGAATGCCGCGGCAATACTCCGGGCGATGGGCAGGATCGTTGTTGAACCCTTGATGATCAGTGTTTCTGCGAACGCAGTATTGGCAGGTGCTACAAAGCAGCTCGCAACTAAAGCGATCACGGCCAGGGATTTACGCGCTCTTGTGATTATGCTGATCAATGCTACGGGCACCCGGAATGCTCCTGAATATTATAATTTTATTACGATTACTGGAGAGTATACCGGTAACAACAGCCAGGGTTAAAGATTTACATCAGAATAATGTGCTGGATCTGTTTTCTGATTATTTTTGACGATATACTATATCGAGCTACGTATATATAGTGATTAACAGACATGGACTCCACGAAACTATTCAAGGCACTTTCCGATAGCACACGTCTTCGCTGCCTTTCCCTGCTTATCAAGGCGGACGAACTTTGTGTGTGTGAACTGACCCGGGCAATGAGTATTGCGCAGCCCAGGGTGTCACACCATCTTGCTGCACTGCGTAAAGCGGGCCTTGTCACTGACAGAAAGCAAGGGTTATGGATCTATTATCGAATTAACGAGACGCTCCCACAGTGGGTGCACGAAGTGATACAGGCTGCAGCCCGGGGAATCAGCCAGGAAGATCCGTTTATAACTGATGCCGCTGCGCTGGATGAAGTACGTAACAGCACAAAGAATGTCTGTGGTTGATTCCCGACAGAATAAAGCGGGCTGCCTTTTGAATAAACCATCATGGAGTAACAATTAATGGCTATGACAATTGGCATCAATGGCTTCGGCCGCATGGGGCGCCTTGGTATGCGTGCAGGCTGGGATATGCCGGAATTTGACGTCGTGCGTATCAATGAGATCGCAACAGACGCTACTGGCTCGGCGCACCTGTTGAAATACGACTCCGTGCATGGTGCCTGGGATCATGATACTGCTGCACGGGATGGCAACATAGTGATCGACGACAGGCACATTACACACTCATCAAATGCAGAGATTGGTGGCACGGACTGGTCAGACTGTGACATCGTTATCGAGGCCACCGGCAAGCATCACAAGAAAGCAGAATTGTTGAATACCTATTTCGAGCAGGGCGTGCAGAAGGTTATCGTCGCTGCGCCGACGGAAGGTGCGCTCAACATCGTCTACGGCATAAACGATGACCAGTACGATCCGGCACAACATCATCTACTTACAGCCGCTTCCTGTACCACCAACTGCCTGGCGCCGGTAGTCAAGGTGATGCATGAGAATATCGGCATCAAGCATGGCTGCATGACCACCATCCACGATATCACCAATACCCAGATCATCGTCGACAAGGGACACAAGGACCTGCGTCGTGCACGCGCCTGCGGCAATTCGCTTATTCCAACCACTACCGGTTCGGCGAAAGCCATCACGAAGATCTTTCCTGAGCTGGCAGGCAAACTGAATGGCCATGCGGTGCGTGTGCCACTGCTTAATGCCTCGCTCACTGATTTCGTGTTTGAGGCTGCACGCCCGGTGACCGCGGAAGAAGTTAACGGCTACTTTCATGCTGCGGCTGAGGGTGACCTCAAGGGTATTCTCGGTTATGAAGAACGACCGCTGGTTTCAGTCGACTATGTCAACGATCCGCGTTCATCCATCATCGATGCACTGTCCACGATGGTGATCGATGATACCCAGGTGAAAGTCTATGCCTGGTATGACAATGAATGGGGTTACGTGAATCGCATGATGGAACTGACCGCGAAGGTCGCGCGGAGCATGTAAACGTGGAACAGGGATTGCGCAACTACCTGGTTGTTACCGGCGGCTACTGGGCGTTCACCATTACCGATGGCGCTATCCGTATGCTGGTGGTGCTGTATTTCCATACGCTGGGTTATTCGCCGTTCGAAGTGGCGATGCTGTTCCTGTTCTATGAATTCTTCGGCATTATCACCAACCTCGTCGGTGGCTGGCTGGGGGCGCGCATCGGCCTCAATCTCACCATGCATATTGGCATGGCATTGCAGATAGTGGCGTTGGCCATGCTTACCGTGCCTGATGCCTGGCTTTCTGTCGCCTATGTGATGGTGGCGCAGGCACTTTCCGGTATCGCCAAGGATCTAAACAAGATGTCGGCCAAGGCCTCGGTGAAGATCATGGTCAGCGAAGGCGGCGAGTCGAGGTTGTTCAAATGGGTGGCGGTGCTGACCGGCTCGAAGAATGCACTCAAGGGAGGTGGTTTCTTTGTCGGTGCCGCCCTGCTGGAATGGATCGGCTTCAGGGGCGCACTGGCGGTGCTGGCTGGCATGCTTCTGATAGTGCTGGTTGCCACGGCCATCATGTTGCCGTCCGGCGTCGGCAGGATGAAGGCGAAACCGAAATTCACCGCGGTGTTTTCCAGTGTGGCGGCGATCAACTGGCTATCAGCCGCTCGTTTTTTCCTGTTCGGCTCGCGTGATGTCTGGTTTGTGGTCGGTTTGCCGGTGTTTCTTTATGACGTACTGGGCTGGTCGTTTACCGAGGTCGGTACATTCCTCGCGCTGTGGGTCATAGGCTATGGCCTGGTTCAGGCCGGCTCACCACGACTGATTCGGCGCAGTCAGCATGGCATTGGCCCCGGTGGCGGCACTGCCAGGCTGTGGGTGTTTATCCTCGCATTTTGCCCGGCGGCGATTGCGCTGGGCCTGCAACAGGGCTGGCCTGCCGATGTGGTTATCATCACCGGGCTGGTTCTGTTTGCCGTGGTGTTTGCCATTAACTCGGCGGTACACTCCTATCTGATACTGGCTTATTCGGACCATGACAAGGTATCGATGAATGTGGGTTTTTACTACATGTCGAATGCTGGCGGTCGCCTTGCGGGTACCATGCTGTCCGGCTGGGTGTACCAGACCCAGGGGCTGGAAGGCTGCCTGTGGTGGTCAACGGGTTTTGTGCTGGCAGCCGCAGTACTTTCACTGACATTGCCGGAAGTCAGAGACAGGACAATAAACAGCCGTGCTCAAATTAGGTGACTGCTGCGGATCAAGCTGCGCAAACAGAAGAGGCCAGTCATATCAGGGTGTCTTTAGCAGAAATTTCCCCGTTGCGATGAAAGCAATTGCATGACTGATGACATTTTCATCCTGCATAATGAACGGGTGTGAGGCTGCAACCGATCTGAAATCTGCCATACCTTCCACCTTCGTACTTTCTACCGAGACCTTGCCATCATCCGGGTCTGGAAGATATCGGGATAACAGGGGATTAATCGTCCGTGTGCCCGCGAGGATGCCGACAGAATAATTCACTGGGCCCAGTTGCAGAGGGATGCTGTTGTTGTCGGTTCCAAGCTGCGATCCGGCAGGTCCAAGTATCAGGCTGAAACCGGGTACAGTAGCCAGGTTATCGACAATTTCACTGCCGTGATTTGGCGGTGCGATCATTACAACATGACCAAGATTTTCTATGGGCTTATGTTCGAGGTAATAGCGGACAAGGATACCGCCCAGTGAATGAGTTACAAAATGAATCCTGTCATTCGGTTCTTCCCGGCACTTTTGTACTCCTGACTCTACGGCAATGTCCGACAGTTCCTCGACAGGCTTTTTGCGGGACGGATAATCCACATTAGCAACTGTGTAGCCATTATTTTCCAATGCTGTTTGCAGTTTTTCCATGGCGCTGGAAGTGCGCGCGAGCCCGTGCAACAATACCACGCATTCGGCATGTATGGTTGCCGGGCTGGCAAGAAACGCCAGAAATAAAAATATTAAACCGGTTATTTTGCGCATTTGTATCTGCACCTCGATATTGTTTTAACGCAGGATCTTTCTACCCGTGGTTTGTTCATACGTGCTTTATCATTTATGCGTGAATTAATCCGTTCCAGTACTGTTATCGACAGCGTTAGCGCTCCAATACAAACAGGGATGCCAACAATGGCCGCCAGCAGGCCGCCAGCGCCAGTTACTTCCATCAGAATGGATATAAAGAAAGCGGTAACAGACAATGTGATGATGATAAATATTAATCCTGCTAACGCACGCACCATCGTACTCACATTCGAAGCTAACTGTCTACATCATAGGTGAGCAAGTGCGAAATAGATTGACATAATGCGCCAAAATTTTGGCTTTAATGGAACAAAAAGTCTGAGGCAAAGTAGGGCGAAATGATTAAAATTAAATCACTCAGATCCATTGAACTCTTTGCAGTGGATTGATGATCAGGCACCACGCAGTTTATTTGTCAAAAACCACAGGTGATTGTGCTCCGGTATTAATATGTAATTGAAATATATCCGGACGTGAGTAGTGCCCAACCACATCAAAGGCTCTTTTGGCGATGGCTGCCTTCTCTGGATCTATGTCGCAATAAAGAATGCCTGATTCCTTGTGCATCGGGCCGGCTACAATTTCACCACCCGGCGCAATAACGACTGAGTCACCCGGGTTAATCCATTCATCCTGATCAGGGTATAATGCTTCTTTTTCTGGCAAGTCATCGGGAATATCGCTGCCTTTGATAATATTGCCGCAGCCGAC
>JASFVM010000095.1:0-8934 GCA_050049835.1 Gammaproteobacteria bacterium | reverse complement strand
GGCGATGTGCTCGGGGCCCTGTTTCAGTAATACGCTGCATAAATGTGTGATGTCGGCACCGGCCAGCAAGGCCTTGATGATGTTGTCGGCGGTATGAAACCCGCCAGTCACTGCGAGTGATAAATCAACACGGCCACGCAACAGTGCTACCCAGCGTATTCTGAGTAAGGATTCAACGGGCGTCGACAGTTCCAGTGCCGGCTTGATGCGCAATGTTTCGAGGTCGATGTCCGGCTGATAAAAACGGTTGAACAGTGATACACCGTTTACACCAGCCTGCTGCAGTTTCAGCACCATGTTCGCTACCGATGAAAACTGTGATGACAGTTTCATCGTGATGGGCAGGGTGACATGTTGCTGCAGGTCCCCGAGCAGCTGCAGATAACGCATTTCAACCGCTTCACCGCTGGTTTCAGGATCTGCTGCTACGTAGTACACATTGAGTTCAAGTGCATCGGCACCGGCCTGTTGCAGTTCCTTGCCGGTATCGATCCAGCCGCTGGTCGATATGCCGTTGAGGCTGGCGATAACAGGTATATCCAGTGCCTGCTTGAACTGCTGGATACGCTCGAGGTAGTTGTCCAGTTCACTGCTGTAGTCTTCCGGTACCGGTTGAAACGATTGCGCCTCGTAATGGCCAAGTGCCTGCGAGTGCACAAACTGTTCGAGCTGCTGCTGTTCATATTCGATGGCTTCCTCGAACAGTGACGGCAGTACCAGTGCCGAGGCGCCGGCATCCTCGAGTTTTTTTGCGGATGCCAGTTCGCCGGTCAATGGTGAAGAAGAGGGCACCAGCGGGTTGTCCAGCTTGAGGCCAAGGTATTCTGTGCTCAGGTCGATCATGATGCCGGCTCCGTTGGTTTTTCTGTGGCCGCTTTCAGCTTGCGATGCGGTGGTTCGATATCGCCTTCCTCGTTCCAGGGCAGGCTTGCCAGTTGTTCATAATAATGATAACGATGCAGCACTTCCTGTTGTGATTGCTCGAGGAATTTTTCTGCATCTTCAGGATGGGTGCGCCACAGCATGCTGAAACGTATCTCGGTTTCGATGAACTCTCGGTACGGGATCGATGGCGCTTTTGAATCCAGGTGCAACGGGTTCTTGCCGGATGCGGCCTGCTGCGGGTTATAGCGGAACAGCGGCCAGTGCCCGCTGTCGACTGCGAGTTGCTGGTGCAGGTGGTTGTTCTTCAAATCAATGCCATGAGCGATACAGGGCGAGTACGCAATGATCAAGGAAGGACCGGGATAGGCTTCGGCTTCATTGAATGCATGGATAGTCTGAATGTCCTTGGCGCCATAGGCAACACGTGCGATATACACATGCTCATAATCCATCGCCAGCAGGGCGAGGTCTTTTTTCGGTGTCGGTTTGCCGCCGGCGGAGAACTTTGCCACGGCACCGCGCGGTGTCGCTTTCGATGTCTGGCCGCCGGTATTGGAATAAACCTCGGTATCGAGTACCAGGATGTTCACGTCCATGCCGGAAGCCAGCACATGATCGAGGCCGCCATAACCGATATCATAGGCCCAGCCGTCACCACCGATGATCCAGACGCTCTTGCGGCTGAGCTTGTCGGCCACGGTATCGAGTTCAGTGGCGCCCGGCTTGCTGATTTGTTTCAGCCTGTCGCGCAAGGTGTCGATGCGTTCACGTTGCCCGGCGATGCCGGCTTCTGTGGATTCATCGGCATGCAATATCTGTTCGACCAGCTCTGCGCCGATGTCAGCCTGCAACTCTTGCAGTAGTTCGCGCGCATAGTCACGCTGCTTGTCGATGGCGAGGCGCATGCCCAGACCGAACTCGGCATTGTCTTCAAACAACGAGTTCGACCAGGCCGGCCCGCGCCCATCGGCATTGGCGGCCCACGGGGTGGTGGGCAGATTGCCGCCGTAAATGGAAGAACAACCGGTTGCATTGGCCACCATCATGCGGTCGCCGAATAACTGGCTGGCAAGCTTGATATAAGGTGTTTCACCACAGCCTTCGCAGGCACCGGAAAACTCGAACAACGGCTGCAACAGCATTGCTCCCTTGATGGTGCCGGTTTTAACAGCGCTACGGTCATATTCAGGCAAGTCGAGAAAATAATCCCAGTTTTCGCTCTCCTGCTGGCGTAACTGTGGCGTGTAGTCGACCATGTTCAGCGCCTTGTGGCTGGCATCGGTCTTGTCGCGAATCGGACAGATATCGGCACACAGGCCGCAGCCGGTGCAATCCTCCGGCGCCACCTGGTAGCTCATGCGCAGACCTTGTGGAAAATCCTTGCCCTTGACCGCCATCGACTTGAAGGTGGGGGGGGCATCGGCCAGCAGTTTTTCATCGAACACCTTGCTGCGGATCACGCCGTGTGGACAGACCAGTGGACACTTTCCGCACTGGGTGCACAGGTTTTCATCGAGTACCGGAATTTCCAGCGCAAGGTTACGTTTTTCAAACGCTGCCGTACCGGGGGGATAAGTGCCATCGGCCGGAAACAGGCTGACAGGTATTTCATCACCGCGTCCGGCAATGATTTCACCGGTCACTTTCCTGACAAACTCGGGGGCGTTAACCGGTACCGGTTCAGGCAGGCTGATATCACTGCCGGCTTCATCGGGAACAGCCACTTCATGCAGGTTGGCCAGGGTTTCATCGATGGCCTTGAAATTAAGCTCTACCAGACGTTTGCCTTTTCGGCCGTAGGTCTTTTCCACTGCATCCTTGATCGCGCTGATGGCCTGATCACGTGGCAGTACGCCCGAAATCGAGAAGAAACAGGTCTGCATGATGGTGTTGATACGTTTTTGCATGCCGGTGATGGCAGCAATGTGGTAGGCATCGATGCAGTATAGCTTGATGTTTCTGGCGATAATCTGCTGTTGCATATTGCGCGGCAGGCTCTGCCAGACATCATCCGGTGCCAGCGATGTGTTTAACAGGAACACCGCATTGTCAGCGGCCTTGTCCAGCATCGGGTAGCGTTCCAGAAACACCGGTTGGTGGCAGGCGACAAAATCGGCATCGCCGTCAGCGATCAGGTAGGATGAATGAATCGGCCTGTCACCGAAACGCAAATGTGACACCGTTACGGCGCCGGACTTTTTCGAGTCATAGACAAAATAACCCTGCGCATGCTTATCGGTACTTTCACCAATGATCTTGATGCTGTTCTTGTTGGCGCTCACTGTGCCGTCACTGCCGAGACCATAGAACACAGCCTGGAAGGTATCGTTGTGGGCATCGGTACGAAAGTTTTGATCCCAGTCGAGACTGCTGTTGCTGACGTCATCGTGAATGCCAACCGTAAAATGATTTTTCGGTTGTGCCCTGGCAAGTTCATCAAACACTGACTTGACCATCGCCGGCGTAAATTCCTTGGATGACAGGCCATAGCGGCCACCGATTATTGCTGGCAGCTGCCTGAACCTGGCGCTGTCACTGCAGCTGTCCTGTGCAAGGGCGGTAACGATGTCCTTGTACAGTGGCTCACCATCTGCGCCGGGTTCCTTGGTGCGGTCGAGCACGGCAATGGCTTTCGTTGTTGCCGGGATAGCATCAAGCAGGGCCCGGGCATCGAAGGGGCGGAACAGGCGCACTTTAATGACCCCGGTTTTTTCACCGTTGCGGTTGAGGTAGTCGACGGTTTCTTCCGTGGTTTCAGCACCGGAACCCATCAGGATGATGACGCGCTCGGCATCTTCTGCACCGACATAATCAAACAGGTGATAGTGACGTCCGGTCAGTTCAGCGAATTCGTCCATCACCTTTTGCACGATCGCAGGCATGGCCTGGTAAAAGGGGTTGACCGTTTCCCGTGCCTGGAAGAACACATCCGGGTTTTGTGAAGTGCCGCGTACGACGGGGTGGTCGGGCGACAGCGCGCGCCGGCGATGAGCAGTGACATGTTCCTGTTTGATTAACCGGCGAATAACCTCGGGTTCGATCGCCTGCATTTTTGCGACTTCATGTGAAGTACGGAAACCATCGAAGAAATGCACAATGGGTATACGGGATTCCAGCGCAGCCGCCTGTGTGATCAGGGCCATGTCCATGACTTCCTGCGGGCTGTTCGATGCCATGAAGGCAAAGCCGGTAGTACGCGCCGCCATCACATCACTGTGATCACCAAAGATCGACAGCGCCTGGGCAGCAACCGAACGTGCCGCCACATGGAAAACGGCAGGGGAGAGTTCGCCCGCAATCTTGAACATGTTGGGGATCATCAACAACAAACCCTGCGATGCGGTAAAGGTTGTTGTCAGCGCGCCACTCTGCAAGGAACCGTGTATGGTGCCGGCCGCACCACCTTCGCTCTGCATCTCGATAATACGCGGCACCGAGCCCCACAGGTTCGGCCGATCGCGCGACGACCATTCATCGGCCCATTCACCCATCGGTGATGCCGGTGTGATCGGATAAATAGCGATGACCTCGTTGGTCATGTGCGCAATTTCAGCTGCCGCCTGGTTGCCGTCAATCGTCAGTGTTTGTGGTTTGGACATTACAATCTCCGACTATGTTTTTTATCACCACAGAGGCACAGAGTACACAGAGAAATCTCTTTGTTAAAAGCATTACAATACTCTTTACACCACAGAGGCACAGGGGCACGGAGAAAAGCTGTTTATGGTTAAAATCGAAACCCTGACAGACCAACCGAAAAGTCCTCTGTGACTTCTGTGCCTTGTATGTTTGATTAAAGAAAAAAAGTATCGATGGTACCCGGCACCAATTACATCAAAGTCACAAGACACAAAGGTTTTACATATAGAAACCTCTGTGCCTCCGTGCCTCTGTGGTAAATAATTCTGTGCCTCTGTGGTGAATAATTTATTAAATAGATTCATCGCGCTCGCCCTGCAGCGGTACAAAAGCAACACCGAGAACGTCTTTTATATTCAGTTCACCATCTTTGTCTTTTGTTACCAGTGTCAGTTCCTGGTAGAAATGGGGGCGTCCGAGAGGAATAACCATGCGGCTATCAGGCTTGAGCTGTTCGACCAACGGCTTTGGTATGTGCGAGGCTGCGGCGGTAATGATGATGCCATCATAAGGCGCATGCTCCGGCCAGCCATTGTAACCATTGCCGCTCATTGATTCGATATTGGTGTACCCCAGTCTGTCAAACCTTGCCCTGGCCATGTCGGCAAGTGCAGGGATATACTCAACGGTGTAAACCTGCCTGCACAGTTGAGCAAGGATGGCGGTCTGGTAGCCTGATCCGGTACCGATCTCGAGTACGGTATCGTCTGCTTCAAGTTCGAGCAGGTCGGTCATCAGCGCAACGATATAGGGTTGCGATATGGTCTGACCATGGCCAATCGGCAGCGGACCATTATCGAAAGCGGCAGCGAGATAGGATTTCGGGACGAATTCGTTGCGCGGTACTTCGGCCATGGCTCGCATGACGCGCGCATCCAGCGCATCCTTGCCGATCATTCTGCGCGTGTACCTGACTTCGGCCTCGATGTCGTCAAGCATACGTTGTTGCTGCGGATTCTTCATCTCAAGTCTATTCAGTACCTTCCTGCCAGGAAGAAAGATAATGCTGTTGCTCGTCTGTGAGTTGATCGATGGTTATATTCATCGCCGCCAGTTTCAGGCTGGCCACCTGCTGGTCGATCTCATCGGGGACTTTATGCACCGCGTTATCCAGTTTGTGTTGCAGACCGGCCAGGTAAACTGCAGTCAACACCTGGTTGGCAAAACTCATATCCATCACTGCAGAAGGGTGGCCTTCTGCAGCGGCAAGGTTGACCAGCCGACCTTCGGCAAGCAAGCGGATACGCCGGCCGTCATGTAATGTATATTCATCGACCGATACACGCGGCCGCTGTTTGCTTTTTGCCATGGCTTCCAGTGCCGGGATGTTGACTTCAACATTGAAATGGCCGGAATTCGCCAGCACGCAGCCGTCTTTCATGACTTCCATGTGTACCTTATCGATAACATGCTTGTCGCCGGTGGCACTGACAATAAAGTCGGACTGTTGCGCCGCTTCCACTAACGGCATCACACGATAACCGTCCATCGCTGCTTCCAGTGAACGCAACGGATCGACTTCAGTCACAATGACCTTGGCGCCATGGCCTTTGGCGCGCATCGCAATGCCACGTCCGCACCAGCCGTAACCGACCACGGTGAAGGTCTTGCCCGCGAGCAGAATGTTGGTGGCGCGGATGATGCCGTCGAGTGTGCTTTGGCCGGTGCCATAGCGGTTATCGAACAGATGCTTGGTCATGGCGTCGTTGACGGCAATCACCGGGAATTTGAGTGCACCTTCATCCGCCATCGCACGCAGGCGGATGACGCCGGTGGTGGTTTCCTCGGTGCCGCCAAGCATATCGGCGAGCAGTTCATGACGTGATTTGTGTATTTCGCTGACGAGATCGGCACCGTCATCCATCGTGATCACCGGCCGATGATCGAGCGCTGCATTGATATGCTGGTAGTAAACCCCGGTCGATTCACCGCGAATCGCGAACACCGGGATGCCGAACTGCTGCACCAGTGCAGCCGCTACATCATCCTGGGTACTGAGCGGATTACTGGCACAAAGGACAATATCCGCACCGGCTGTTTTCAGTGTGCGCGCCAGATTGGCGGTTTCCGTGGTGATATGCAAGCAGCCGCTGATACGAATACCCGCAAGCGGGCGCTGACCGGCAAAGCGCTCAGCGAGTCCACGCAGCACCGGCATTTCATTCCAGGCCCATTCGATACGTGCGAGGCCGGCAGCAGCCAGTGCAGGGTCCTTGATATCATGTTCAATCGTTGTCGTCATGGTTGCATAGGGCAGGTCAGGGCTGAATATAAAAAGTCGACAGAAACAGCATCAGTAAACGATGAGATTACCGTTAACGATATCCTGCCTGATCTGCTCCATGTTCTCCAGTTTGCTGTTGATAATAGTGTCTACATGCATGCGGATAGCACTGATGTTGCCGCTGTTTCTCAGGCACAGCCGGACATCGGCGATGCCAGGCTCCTTGATCGGTGAACCGATGCGGCTGACCAGGAAACAGTTCGCTTCTTCAACTTCTTCAATTTCCTGTACCAGCGCGTAGGCGATTTGCTGCGCTACGATGTTGTACAGCTTGCCGACATGGGTCACCGGATTTTTGCCGGCAGCGGCTTCCATGTTCATCGGGCGGTAGGGCGTGATCAGGCCATTGACGCGATTACCGCGTCCGACTTCGCCGTCATCACCGGATTCTGCTGAAGTGCCTGTCACCGTGAGGTAGACACTGTCAGCGTCAACATCATCAGCGGCATTGACCGACACTTTCACCTCCCTCTGTGATAAGGCTTTTGCACTGTTTTCCGCCAGCCGCGCCAGCTGTTCTTTCTTCTGTTGATAATCTTCGTTGTCAGCAATGTAGCGATCGATAAAAGCACAGGCGATGGTGAGTTCAATGCTGTCATGGTGGCGAATCGCCATGACCTTGATATCTTCACCGATTTCAGGATGCGTCTGTTTGGTCGCGCTGGCATTCAATGTCTGTTCGACATTCAGTACGATGCGTTCCAGCTCACTCAACGGCGCGTAACCAACGCCGCACGAAGTATCGTTGGCCAGTGCTATCCCGGTTTTTTCCTGGCGCAGATACAGTTCGACGAGATCCGGTGAGCCGGGACGAATCAGGCTGTGCAGTTTGACGTCACGCTCGGGATCAAGGGCATGGAAGTTTGACTGCAACCAGTTGTTGCAGCTTTGTGTGACCAGTTCCTCTATCGGCACCCTGGTGCCCTTATATTCACTGGTTGCACGCCCGGCGAGAAAGATCTCCATGGGTGCGGTTACCTTGCCGCCACCGAATGCGGGTTGTGAAATGCCGCCCTGGAGTAATGCCTTGTCGACATTGTGATGCAGGATCAGGCCAAAGTTATCCAGATAATACCGGCACAGGGTGCGGCTGAGTTCTTCAGCCAGTGCATCGCAAATGGTATCCGGGTGGCCTGTACCTTTACGTTCAACGATTTCGACCGGCAGGTTGAAGTAGCGGGTCGGGCATTGTGAGATATGGGAAAGGATAGCCATTGTCTTACGTGTTCCTCAATTATCCTTTGATGCAGATGAGTGGTTCAAGTTTTGCCACCAGGCGAGCAAGTCCGGCCTGGTCAGCCGATTGCACCACTCGACCAACGTCCTTGTAGGCCCCCGGTGCTTCTTCGGCAACTCCGCGTTTTGACGGACTGCGTATAATAATGCCACGGTCGGCAAGATCCTGGATAACCTTGCCGCCATGCCACTGCCGGGTTGCCTGGCGGCGGCTCATGCTGCGGCCTGCGCCGTGGCAGGCAGAACCGTATGCCAGACCCATGCTCTGTCTGGTGCCAGCGAGGATATACGACGCTGTACCCATGGTGCCGCCGATCAACACCGGCTGTCCGGCATCGCGCAGGTCGGCGGGAAGCTCGGGGTGACCGGGGCCATAGGCGCGTGTTGCCCCTTTGCGGTGGACATAGACTTCGCGTGTTTTGCCATCGATCTCATGCTGCTCCAGTTTGCAGGTATTGTGTGAGACATCATAAAGCAGTTCCAGCCTTGCATCGGGAAAAATCCAGTGTACCGCTTCGCGCGTCAGATGCGTGATGATTTCACGATTCGCCAGTGCACAGTTGATGCCGGCACGCATGGCGCCGAGGTAACGCTGGCCGACTGCCGAGTTAATCGGTGCGCAGGCCAGTTCACGATCGGGCAGCCTGATGCCCTGATCCTTCGCGCTTGCTGCCATTTCCTTGAGAAACTCGGTGCCGATCTGGTGACCCAGGCCGCGTGAGCCGCAATGAATGCTGATTTTGATATCGCCTTCGTTGACGTTGAAGCGGCGGGCAATGTCTTCGTCATAGACCTTTACGACTTTCTGTACTTCCAGATAGTGGTTGCCCGAACCGAGTGTTCCCATTTCGTCCTGTTGACGTTTTCTGGCGAACTGTGATACCTGTTCG
>JASFVM010000094.1:0-8946 GCA_050049835.1 Gammaproteobacteria bacterium | reverse complement strand
CTCGCGATGCTGGCAACTTCAGTGCTGTTCCTGCTGGTGGTGAAGTTCTATCGTCAAAAAACATACCTGCATGACGAGCATCGGCCTGATGTTGCAGGTCCTGTTGTTGTAGAATAGCGCGCCATATGAAACCTGCAGACAACACATCCATGGGCGAAAAAGAAAGCGTTCAAACCAATTTTATTCGAAACATTATCGATGCCGACCTGGCATCGGGAAAGCATACTACCGTGTACACCCGCTTTCCGCCGGAACCCAACGGTTACCTGCATATTGGTCACGCTAAATCCATTTGCCTGAATTTTGGTATTGCAAGAGACTATAACGGCAAATGCAACCTGCGTTTTGACGATACCAACCCCGACAAGGAAGAAGAGGAGTACATGCACTCCATCATGGATGATGTCAGGTGGCTGGGCTATAAATGGACCGAGGAAAGGCATGCCTCGGATTATTTTGACCACCTTTATATGTACGCCGTCAAACTGATCCTGGCCGGCAAGGCCTATGTCGACTCGCAAAGCGCCGAAGATATTCGCAATACCCGCGGCACGCTGACAGAGCCTGGCAAGGAGAGCCCGCACCGCAACCGCAGCATCGAGGAAAACCTCGGCATGTTCCAGCGCATGAAAGAAGGTGAATTTGCCGATGGCGAGCACGTGCTGCGCGCCAGAATTGACATGGCCTCACCCAATATCAACATGCGTGACCCGGTACTGTACCGCATCAAGCGGACTCACCACCACCGCACGGGTGACAACTGGGTCATCTACCCGATGTATGACTTCACTCATTGCCTGTCAGATGCAATTGAAGGCATTACACATTCAATCTGCACACTCGAATTCGAAGACCATCGCCCTTTGTATGACTGGGTACTGGACGAAGCCGGCGCGCCATGCCATCCGCAACAAATTGAATTTGCCCGGCTGCAATTGAAATACACTGTCACCAGTAAACGTAAACTGCATCAGCTGGTGAACGAACATCACGTCGATGGCTGGGACGACCCACGCATGCCCACGATCTCCGGCATGCGCCGTCGTGGCTTCACTCCGGCATCGATTCGTGACTTCTGCGACCGCATTGGCGTCACCAAGAAAGACAGCTTTATTGAAATGGCCGTGCTGGAAAACAGCGCACGTGACGATCTGAACGAACAGGCGCAGCGCGTCATGGCTGTGCTCAATCCGTTAAAAGTCACCATTGAGAACTACCCGGATGACCAGGTTGAAGAAATGGTTGCACAAAATCACCCGCAGCGACCCGACATGGGCACCCGTACGGTACCTTTTTCCAAAGTAATCTATATCGAACGTGATGACTTCATGGAAGACGCGCCTAAAAAGTTCTTCCGACTTTCCATGGGACGAGAAGTACGACTGCGTTATGCCTATTACATAACCTGCACCGATGTCATCAAGGATGACAATGGCGAAGTCATCGAACTGATCTGCAGTTACGATCCGGCAACGCGTGGCGGCGACTCCCCCGATGGCCGCAAGGTCAAAGGCACGATCCACTGGGTCTCAGCGCAGCATGCGATAGATGCCAGGATCAATCTCTACGATCGCCTTTTCACCCATCCGAATCCAGCCGGTACTGAAAACTACATTGAGCATCTGAACCCCGACTCATTGCAGACCTTGACCCGGTGCAAACTGGAACCTTCATTACAGGAAGCCACCACGCAGCAGCAGTACCAGTTCGAACGCACGGGCTACTTTGTCCTGGATAAGTACTCAAAACCCGGCGAACACGTATTCAACCGCACGGTCACTTTGCGCGATACCTGGGCCAGGATCGACAAACAGAACGCCTGACTGAGGCAGGGCCTAGTTGTCGATGCCCCAGTCTATTGTTGAATCTGCAGGCTTCCTGGCAGTTTCGGATTGCAGATAGACGCTGAAGTCCCTGCTTCGCTGTGAGCCTGACAGATATTGTGTCAGCTTGCCTGAAACCCGGTAATTGTCAGCAGCCAGCTGCAAGCCGTCATATCGCAAATCAATAATCCAGTAACCCTCTGGATCAATGCGATTTCCAGCGCCTGCCGACTGATCACGTAACCGGGTAACTTCCTTTGTTGCTGTATTGGTCAATTCCAGCTCGGCGACACCGATACGCAAGACCTCCCTGTTTTTTGAGCGGTATCGGATCAGCAGTGAATCGCGTTGCTGGTCAGGCACCAGAATGATCAATTCACCCTTATGGACCTGTAGAGCAGCCTCACCCGCCTGGAGCACGGATGCATGATAAAGACAGGCAATCGTCAGTATGCAGGTGAATATAATTACTGGCATGTTGAAACTCTTCATTTGTTACCTTCAGTTTACCTGTCGAGATAATGTTAGTCGCTGTTATTTTTGGCAAAAAAACAATATACATGAAATAAAACCATAACATTATCGTAAAACGATGTTTACATCTGAAGACCACACTTATATCAGCTAAAAACCGGTATACACTGTGAGCGCAACGACGAATCGCATCGGTAATCAGGATCTGTCTATTGGCCTGATAACCGAAACCTATGCACCAGAAGTCAATGGTGTCGCAATGACGCTTAACAGGCTTGTCAACGGCCTTGGCAACAAGGGTCATCATATAACTATCTATCGTCCGGCCCAGTCACAAAACGACAAGCCTGTTTCACAAGACAACATTAGCGAGATTCCCATGCCAGGAATGCCGATACCGGGTTATCGCGAGATGCATTTTGGCTTCCCTGCACGCAGTTTTTTTATGCGGCAATGGCAACAGCAACGGCCACATATACTTTATGTTGCCACAGAGGGGCCAATGGGCGCATCGGCGATCAAGGCAGCAATAAGGCTCGATATTCCAGTTATCTCCGGATTTCACACCAACTTTCATACCTATAGCAACCATTATCGCCTGGGCTGGCTGGCACCGGCAATACTCGCCTATCTGCGCAGCCTGCATAATAAAACGCTATTGACGCTGGTGCCTACCGGGGCGCTCGCGCATGATCTGAATGAACGCGGCTTCAAAAAAGTTGAGGTATTGCAGCGCGGTGTAGATACCACACTGTTCACTCCAACCAGACGCGATGAAAATTTACGTAGAGAATGGAATGCAACTGAAGACAGTATTGTCTGTATCTATGTTGGGCGCATTGCTCCGGAAAAGAACATTCATACAGCTGTAGAAACTGTCGTTTCCCTGTATAAACATTACAACATCCGTTTCGTCCTTGTCGGCGACGGACCATTACGGGAAAAGCTGGAAAACAGATATCCGGATTTTGTTTTTTGTGGTACCCGTCTGGGCGAAGACCTTGCTACTCACTATGCTTCTGCCGATATCCTTCTCTTCCCCAGCCGAACCGAAACTTTTGGCAATGTTGTTACCGAGGCAATGGCAAGTGGCCTGGCAACTGTCGCTTACAACGAGGCCGCCGCTCATGAGCACATAACCAGCTGGCATAACGGCGTTCTTGCCGACGATAAACCATCACAAAGTTTCACATCGGTAACCATGCGCCTGTGCAAGCAACCCGAATTGATCCGCGGTGTTGGTAAAAACGCCTGCGAATACACTCAAAAGCTTGGCTGGCCCATCATCGTATCCCGCTTTGAAGGTTTATTGCGGAGCGCGTGTGATGATACATCAGCATTCAATCAGACCCGTGAATAGACTACAGGAGCGCCATCATGAATAAACTGCAACAGCTGGATCTGAATCTGTGTATAAGTTGCAACCGCATCAGCTCCTGCTGGCTTATCAGTCGCTTCTTCAGTCTTGTGAGCCGGCTCGGTGATGGCATGTTCTGGTATTGCCTGATGCTGGTGCTACCGTTAATGTATGGTATTCAAGGATTGCTGATCAGCTTTCATATGATAAGCGCCGCTATACCCGCGCTGTTAATTTACAAGGTCCTGAAGAAGAAAACCCTGCGCCCCAGGCCTTGCTCTGTTTCATCCGTAGTGAAGCAACAAACACATACCCTCGACCAGTTCAGCTTCCCGTCCGGGCATACACTGCATGCAGTATGCTTTACATTAATCGTTTGCGGACACCTGCCGTTCGCCATCTGGATACTGACACCGTTCGCTCTGATGGTCGCCATCTCGAGACCGGTACTGGGCCTGCATTATCCCAGCGATGTACTTGCCGGTGCTTTGATTGGAGCCTCAATTGCACTACTCAGCTGGAATATCCCGCTGTTCTCAATGATTGCCAGCTGACTGGCAATCTACAACGTTTCACTGGCCTGCTGCATGGCAAGTGATATCGTGCTTGAGGAATTCACAACTCCCTCGTATAACTCGATCAGGCGCTGCGTTGTATCTTCAGCCGACCATGTGCGCGCATAATCAACAGCCTCTACGCTTTTATCATGTCGCAGTTCATCGTCCCTTAACAAGGCGATTACCTTGTGCGCAAAATCCTCAACATCTTCCTCTGCAATCAAAGCACCTTTTTCCGGTTTCAGAATATCAACCGTCCCCAGAACGGCTGTTGACACAACCGGCACACCTGATGCCATTGCTTCAAGCAACACCAGACCCTGGGTTTCGGTGCGCGACGCGAACACAAACACATCGCCTGCCCTGTAGCAGCCCTTTAATTCAGTGTCCCGATCCAGATAGTTCATAAACCTGATATTATTGTTCAGACCAAGCGATGACGACATGTTTCTAAGATGTTGCTGCGCCGGCCCTTCACCAGCCAGCATCAGTAAAATATCCGGTATTGTTTTTTTAACTTGAACAAGCATCTCGAGCAAAAAATCGATATTTTTTTCATGCGCTGATCGGCCCACATGACAAAGCACGGGTCTGCTCAGGCTGATATTGTATTTTTCACGAAACCTGCTGCCGTCGCCGCCTTCAAACCGGTCATTTTCAAGGCCGGTTGGAATAATGTGCATTGGCGCCTTAACTCCATAAGCCACCAGCACTTTATGCATCAATGTCGAGGGCACGACTATTGTATCAACGGCTTTACTCTGTGAACGTGTAAATCTTCTGGCCAGCCACTGCATCGATTTTTTTGGCATAAAACGCAAATAATGATACAGGTACTCCTCAAAATAGGTATGGTAAGTCTCGACGACAGGAATATTCAGCCTGCGCGCAAGCCTGATACCGGCATAGTGTGCAATGAATGGTGTCTGGATGTGCAAAATATCGAACTGCTGCCTGGCGAGGTGCTTTGAATGTAAATCAACAAGGTTTCGCTTCATCAGTCGGTCTTCAGGGTCAAACGGCACTTTGCGCGAATGAATCCTGAGAATCTCGAAGTCCTGATCCTCTTTATCGTCATCTTCACCGTACCTGGGCGCAATCAATGTCACGTGATGACCCAGCTTGACAAGCTCTCTTATAAATGTACCGATTGAGGTCGAAACGCCGTTAATGCGAGGAAAATATACGTCGGTAATCATCAGAATCCGCACAAAGACTCTCCTTTTGCAGACAGCGAATGATAATTCGAGTGGTCAAGCAACGCTTTCAACAGCAACTATTGCATTACCCGTATCTTGACGGACATGTTCTGCCCAGTTGATCAGCTCCAGCCTGCCATCATGGCACTCTACCAACGCAGTGCAACTCTCAACCCAGTCGCCTGTATTGCAGTACTGGATGCCATTGACTTCTCTCAGGTTGGCGCGATGAATATGGCCGCAAATAAGTCCGTCCACCTGATGCCTGTTTGCTTCAAACGCGACAGCATCTTCGAAACGCTCGATGTAGTTCACTGCATTGTTGACACGGTGCTTGATGTAATTTGACAGCGACCAGTACGGGAGCCCCAGTTTACGTCGTAAAAAATTGTAAACCCGGTTTAGCTCGAGGATGACATCGTATGCGCGTATTCCGATAAATGACAGCAGCCTATTACACTTGACCGCACTGTCAAATTCATCGCCATGCATTACCAGGTATTGTTTGCCGTCGACCATCGTATGTATATCGAAGGTACGAATTATCACGTTACCGAACTGCGCTCCATCATAATCCCTGAGGAATTCATCATGATTGCCGGGAATATATACGACCTTTGTTCCTCGCCTGGCCTTGCTCAGTACTGTGCGAATAACATTATTATGATCCTGCGGCCAGTGAACGCTTTTCTGCATACTCCAGATATCGACAATATCGCCGACAAGATACAGGTATTCAGAGTTGACTGACTTGAGAAAATCGAGAAGTAATGTGGCCTTGCATCCTTTGAAGCCGAGGTGGACATCAGATATCCATACAGCCCTGTATTCAAGCGGACGAAGTTTGAATACGTTTGAATTTCCGTCTGTTGGATTCATGGCGAATCTCGCTTGTTGGTTTCGCCATTTATAGATGTTAATTATTTCACAAACATGAACATTAAATGAAGATATTGTGACCTGGATACGCCGTTAATAGCCTCTCTTCAGCTTGTGTCACAGCGTCTGTACGCTAAAGCTGTATCAGGGTGTACTGTCTGAGGCCTGTCCCTGCCTCAGACAGCATTCCAGTATAAGCAGCCCTGGTTATTTGCACATAGCGGCATCTACCATCTCAGCGAATATCCTGCATTGATGATGATTGCATCGAGATCCGGCGTTTCCTCGCCAGCGGGTACATCACCATCATCGATGGACTGGTTCATAAATTCACCACGAATCGATAACTCGCTGTTCTCACCGAGTGCATAGCCGTATTTCAGACCGAGCGTTGTAGTCGCCAGCTTGGCCAGACGGTAATCACTACTAATGTTATCGCGCAATACGTTGCCACCTGCATCCACGTCTGTACCCTGCACCAGGTTATGGACATAGAAGTCTGCCGCATCCTGCATATAGTAACGTATATTCGGTTGCAGATAGCCACGACCGATTTCATAGCGATATTTCAGATCAAAGGTATTCGACGTAATCCCCCAGTCATCCCAGAAATAGCGGTAGGAAAAATTAATCACATCCCGTTTCAAATGATGCACTGTTCTGAAAAACAGACTGTTGAGCTGGCGCGAGTCAGGTCTTTTCTCATAGACATAGGGCAAGGCATCTGCATTTACGTTGATCAGTGCAGAATTGTCCGGCAACCCTGTCACAGGATCGACTACCGTGACAATCTTGTACGGATCTGTCAGATAACCGTCTTGCATCCCCATCGAGTAATTGAACTGCATCAGGGTATTGCGACTGACCACCTGGGTTATACCCAGAATCATGTCAGTCACTGTCTTGGTATCATCACTCCCCTCGCGGTTGATCTGGCCAGGCTGCCTCATCGGACTCAGCGCTGTTGGAATGCCGCCTTCCGGATTGATGGTGTCATTATTGAAGGCCAGCCCCGCGGACAACGTCGTATTACGGTTATTGAAGTCACGCAGGTAAGTCGCACTAGCTCCCAGTGAAAAGTAATCGTGTTCACCCGAAGCATTCACGCCAAGCTTGATTCTTGACAGCCGGTTGAACGGCAAGGTCCAGTCACCACCGACAGCAACACGCGTATCCTTGAAGGTACTGTCCAGCGGAGTTTCTCCCGGCGCCGCAGTATAAGTCCCGTTACCGGATGGTGTTGTAAATGTTTGCGTGACTGAAGAAGCATGTGCACCGTTGGGTGTTGCACCGGTTAACACATCAACCACCAGCCTCAGGTCGATGCTTTCATCATCGCCCAGGTCCTTGCTGGCATGAACAGCAGGCTCGAAAGCTGTGACGCGCCCATCACTTTCACCGTAATACAGTACCGCGGTATCTATATCCCAGTCTGAATCAGACGCATGAACCGTCGCACCCGGCGCCTGTAATAGTGCACAGGTTGCCACACCCAGCTCTTTCTTGATTTTTCCTAGTTGCATCCGCAGCCACCTCCGCCAACAGCCTGGCCGCCACTGGAGGCTTCCTTGCTAAAGTAAATATGTTCGTCATAGAAGTTTTCGAAGTAATCAGGTACCGGCTGCATGGATTTCTTCGCCAGCAAGTCCTTTTCCCACGGTTTTACCGTATCCATCGAGCTGCATCCTGCCATTACAAGCAACAGCACCGCATAAATCATTAATCTCATCACTCTACTCCCTCACCTTGCTGCAGCAGTGTTTGAATAGCCGATTCCAGCCTCGCTTTGTCACCGTCACGGAAGCCAAGATGTGATGCATGAATTTTACCTTCCCTACCGATGAGATAGCTGCCAGGCATACCACGCAGACCATATTTCGATGCAGATTCTCCTGCAGTATCAAAGGCGACAATAAAGTTCACATCCATGGCTTGCAGAAACTGATCAGCCAGTTCCCTTTCCTTGTCCAGGTTGATGGCAACCACCTCAAATCCCTGGCTGCCATATTTTTCTTTCATCGCGGCCATCCATGGAAATGACTCGCGACACGGTTCGCACCAGGACGCCCAGAAATCCAGATAAACAACCTTGCCTTCCAGTTGCGAAAGATCAATCTCGCCCTCTACCGCCGGAAGCTGTAAAGCAGGGGCCCTTGTTATAGCGGCATAACCACTGGCTGTAGCCACTAACAAGGCAATAGACATAATAAGTGTTAACAAATGCTTCATAATTCTTCTTCTCAAAATAATATATACATGCCAATGCTTGCGTATCAGTTGCCATGTCAAATTGCGAATCGGTGAATTTCTTCAATTTTTTCCCTTTCATCGCATCATTCACAAACCATTGTTTGAATACATGCGACTCTGTCATATGACACACTGGAATCTGTACACTCATCTTTTCCCTGAAATGAATGCAATCCACGCAACAAAGTTTATGCAAATTCCGTCGTATATCCGGGTAAGACGGATATACGCAGCACGGGTATGTGATTCTGTAAAAGTTGTGGGTAACTAGCTGGTAACGGTGAGTGGTGGTGCGCGGGGATGTAAGGGTAAATACCTGAGCTTGTCGGGCGCGGTGTATGCTGTCGATGCAAGCTTACGATTAATGGTGAACGTAACTGGCGGTGTCGGGGCGACACCCATGATGA
>JASFVM010000093.1:0-8991 GCA_050049835.1 Gammaproteobacteria bacterium | reverse complement strand
TCTGTTTTACCGATGCATTGTTGTTTGCAGTTGCATCAACTATGCGGCACGCAGGTCGACACCTTCCAGCGGGAACTGCCGGATGCGTTTGCCGGTGGCCGCAAAGATGGCATTTAATACCGCCGGGGCTGCCACGGCAATCGTCGGTTCACCAATGCCGCCCCAGAACCCGCCCGAGGGCATCACAATAACATCGACCTTCGGCATTTCCTCTATCAGCATCGACGGATAATCATGGAAGTTCGATTGCACAACGGCACCATCCTTGATCGTGCATTCACCGTAGAGTAATGCCGACAGGCCGAAGACGAAGGAGCCTTCCACCTGGGCTTCGATCTGTTGTGGATTAACCGCGTAACCGGGATCGGTGGCAGCAACGATACGATGAATTTTCAGTTTGCCGTTGTCATCGACCGATATTTCGGCGCAAGCGGCAACATAACTGGCAAAGGTTTTGACTACCGCCAGCCCGCGATGCACACCTTTCGTTGCGGGCTTCTCCCAACCGACTTTTTCTGCCACGGCGTTGAGCACGGCCAGACTTTTAGGATGATCAGCCATCAGTTTACGGCGAAATGCCAGTGGATCCTTGCCTGTGGCGTGCGCCAGCTCATCAATGAAGCATTCCATATAGATGGCATTCTGGTTGATGTTGACACCTCGCCAGAAACCCGGTGGCACCGGCGGGTTGCGCATCGCATGTTCCACCAGCAAATTCGGCACCGAATAACTGATAGCATGATCACCATCGGGAAGAAAACCCTGAAAAGTAACCATGTCAGCGCCATTCTCAGCCAACCATTGAGGCCTGACTGAAGCCAGGATCGATTGCCCCGAAATCCGCACATGCAGCCCGGTCAGATTACCCTTGTCATCAAAGCCGCCCACCAGTTTGCACTTGGTGATCGGGTGATAATGACCATGCGCCATATCCTCTTCACGCGTCCACAGCAGTTTTACTGGTGTGCCCGGAAGCTGTTTGGCAATAGCGACCGCCTGTTTAACAAAATCATGAAATGCACCACGACGACCAAAGCCACCGCCCAGGTGTATCTTGTAAACGTCGCATTGGGTAATGGGTAAACCGGATGCCTCGGCTGCGGCTTCCAGTGCAGCTTCACCATTTTGCGTCGGGCACCAGACTTCACACTTGTCTTTTGTCCACAGTGCAGTCGCATTCATTGGTTCCATCGTGGCATGGTTCTGGAAAGGATACCGGTAGGTGGCTTCGATCTTCTTCGCCGCACCCGAGAGCGCCGTGTCAACATCACCATTACGGTTGCCGACAAAAACGTTATCACCGGATGTTAAACCTTCATCCAGCATCCGGTTGATCGAGGCAGTGCTCACCCTGGTATTTGGCCCTTCATCCCAGTTGACCGGTAATGCATCGAGTGCCGTCTTTGCCTGCCACCAGGTATCAGCCACGACTGCAACGGCATCCTCGTCTACCGCGACAACCTTGCGCACCCCGGGCATCTTGCTCACGCTGGTATCATCAAAGGACTTGAGCTTGCCACCGAAAACCGGGCACGCCTTGATAGCGGCATTGAGCATGCCCGGCAGTTCAAGGTCTGTACCGTAGACCTGTTTGCCGTTGAGTTTATCGTCGGTATCCAGGCGCTTGACCGGCTGACCGATCAGCTTCCAGTCTTTCGGGTCCTTGAGTTCAACGTGCTCGGGGGGGAACAGCTCGGCTGCCAGTGCAGCCACCTGACCGTAAGTGGTCGTGCGCCCGGTAGGCACATGCGTAATCACGCTGCTGGCGACAGAACATTCGGCCATTGGCACATCCCATTTTTCAGCCGCGGCTTCGATCAACATCTGTCGCGCAACTGCACCACCCTTGCGCACATAGTCGTGACTGCCGCGAATTCCCCGGCTGCCACCGGTGGAGAAGCTGCGCCACACTTTATTGCGGGCAAGATTTTCACCCGGTGTGGGATACTCGGTGGTCACCCTGGACCAGTCACATTCCAGCTCTTCTGCCACCATCTGCGCCAGGCCGGTCAGTGTTCCCTGCCCCATTTCGGAACGTGCGATGCGAATGACCACCGTGTCGTCCGCCTGTATCACAACCCAGGCATTCACTTCGGGACTGGATAAAGAATGTTCGCCGGCCCGATCCAGGGCGAACGCGTCGCGACTGGCAACGGGCAAGTACAGGCCCAGGGCAAAACCGGCGCCGAGCGTGGTGCCTTGAATCAGAAAATCGCGGCGTGAAACATTGATACGTTCTTTTTTCATCAGGCACCTCCGCGTCCGTCGTTATGGTTACCCGGATTTTTTTTAATCGGGTCTTGATTAATCCGGGCAGCCAGGTGAATACCGCGTCGTACCCGGTTGAATGTCCCGCAACGGCAGATGTTGGTCACGTTGGTATCAATATCGGCATCACTGGGATCAGGGTTGCTTTGCAGCAAGGCAGAGACCGCCATAATCATGCCCGGCTGACAGTAACCGCACTGCGGTACATCGAGTTGTTTCCATGCCTGCTGCACAGGGTGATTGTTATCGGCAGAAAGCCCCTCAATGGTGACGATGTCCTGGGAGGCCTTGAGCGAAGACACCGGCACCGTGCACGAGCGCACGGCTGCACCGTCAATGTGGACCGTGCAGGCGCCGCACAGGCCAATACCGCAACTGTACTTGGTGCCGGTCAGGCCCAGTTGTTCGCGCAGCACCCAAAGCAACGGGGTGGAGCCATCAACTTCAATATCAACCGGTTTGCCGTTGATTTTCAGTTTTGTCATCTACTTCCCTCCGGTGTGAGTGCCTGTACGAAGCACAAGTGAATCAGAGCAGGTAAAGTCTATGTCTGTTGGCAGAATAACTCAATGCAACAGGGCCGGTGATGGAGTCGGAATTAATCGGCAGCGTCCCGGTTTATAATTTTGCAGCTACGGGTTACGTGTGTAACCGCTGAGTTCAAGGTAACCCTGGCCGCGGTGGCTGCCGGATACATCGACGGCTCCCTCCCAGTAGTGCACGCTGTGATCCATCAGCTGATCGTCCAGCAACGCCTGCACTTCAAGATCCAGCTGGAACTCGGCCACCTGCAAACGCCAGCTGACTGGATAACGTGTACCATCATCGGCCTGCCAGTAGCGTACGGGGGTGAGTATGACCTGATCAGGATGCAGGCTGCGCACACTGCCATCCTGTTGCACCAGGCTGCCGCGGCTGAAGGCATGCGCCCCGCCCTGCTTGTTGCGCAGTTGATAGAACATCAGGTCGCGGCCATCTTCCAGTTGCAGCGCAAACCAGTCCCAGCCCACCTGGTCTTTGTCAAGCGCGGAGCTGGACCACTCGCGGTCCATCCACGAATCGCCCTGCACGCTGAACTGCGTGTCACCGATGTGCAGCTCACCGCTTGTCGGCAGTCGCGTATAGGAATAGTAGTAAGAGGCATTACCGGGTGTTGCACTTTTACGTGACAGGCCGCGCTCACCCTGCAGGACCATGGGCTTGTCGCCGGCCTGCAGTTGCAGAAGCAGCCCCATTTCTTCGTGTTGCGCCTCCACGACCAGCGGAAACAGCCCGCTATCATCCGCGCGCAATGACCAGGGCCCGAGCCATACCTCAAACGGCAGTGCCCGAGCGCCAGCAAGATCGGCTGCTGCACGGGCAAAGCGTTCGGCTGAATAGTGCCGCTCGCCGGCGATATCGCTGATTGCCAGGTGTCCCATGTAGACCTGGTTGCTGCGCCAGCTTGAATCCTTCACAGCCTCACCGGGCTGCAGACCAACGCGAAACAGGGTTAGCTGGTAACCGAAGCGGCGACCGTCTTCACTGTGCAGATTACCCGTCAGGTACCACCACTCGGTAGCGAAGTCGGGATGCGCACCGTGATCCTGCGGAAACTGAAATTCGCGTGGTTGAAACGCGCGCGCAAAGCCGGGGTCAGGACGCGTACCCATCGCCTCGTCGACGCGTATCGCTGGCGCTGTCCCCGGTGGCTGTGCATCACAGGCCGACAGCAGCAACGCAAACAATAGTGCCGGCAACCGGTAACGGTCACGCATGCTCAGTCTTCCCTTAATTGCGGCGCCGGGTCGCGACGTGCTGAACGCCACGCCGGGTAGATGGCGGCAAGCCCGGCAGCAAGCAGTCCGACCAGCAGCGTCTGCAGCAGCAGAGTGCCATCCACGCTGAACGGCATGGTCCAACCGAACGCGCGCCGTTGTACCGATTCGATCAGCACCCATGCCATCAGCAGACCGGTCGGTATCGCCACGCAGGCGGCCAGCAACCCCATCAACAGCGACTCGCCGCTGATCAACCCGGCGATCTGGCCACGTGTCAGACCCAGCGCTCGCAGTACGGCGTACTCCTTGCTACGCTCGAGCTGCAGCGCCATCAGCGCACTCAACACACCGATAAAAGCGACAACCAGGGAAACCGCACGTAATACCTCGGTGACTCGAAACGTGCGGTCGAACACTGCCATGGATTCCTGCAAGATTGCCCCGGACGGCGTCACAACTATTGCGTGGTGTGTAGCGAGCTCGCTGATCTCACGGCGCATCGCGTCAACATCGCCATCGCGCGCGAACAGCGCCAGTGTGTTGACCTGTTGATCGGGCCAGGCTTCCCGGTAGACGGATTCGTCGATAAAGATGCGGCCGTGCTCACTGGCGTAGTCGCGGTATATGGCAGCCACCTGAACAATCAGAGGACCTTCGGGGGTCGGCAATTGTAAACTCGAACCGGGTTTCAGCCCGAGATGATAGGCCAGCGGTTCGGAAACCAGCACAGCGCCGGCATCGAATGCCTGCCAGGCTGATGACGCGCCTTTCAACAGCGCAAAGCCTTGCCGTGACGGTGCCGCCATGTGTGCTCCAATGACTTCCACCTGCCTCCCGGCAAGCGGCAGCGAGCGATCGCGGTAGCGGCTCAGCGCCGCGACCGTTTGCAATTGTGCGATCCCTGTCACGACCGCTGGCGGTAGAAGCGCACCCTGGTCGAAACCTTCAGCGGCGACATAAAGATCAGCACGCAGCAGGTCGCTCAACCAGGTGTTGACCGAACCGCGCATGCTTTCCACCATGACACCGACACCCACGCTCGCAGACAGCGCCACCATCAAAGCCGCCACCGCAATACCCAGGCGCGACAGGTGGCGGTCGAGGTCACGCACGCCCATGCGCCAGATCCCCGGCAGTGCCGCGCGCGCCAGTATTCGGTGCAGCACGCGGATCACCATCGGTGTCATCATCGCTGCGCCCAGCACCAGTGAAAATAAACCGGCGAAGCTCATGATAACGCCACCCGGCAACACCAGTGCCAGCAACAGCCCGGTGAGCAGCAACACCAGCCCGAACAATGCCCACAGCGGAATTCCGCGGCGTGCCGCCTGTTCCAGTGCCGCCCGCGACAAGGTAGTCAGTGGTGGCGTGCGTGCCGCGTGCCAGGCGGGTATCAGTGTTGCCGCTAATGTCGCTAGCACACCGAGGCCGATCGCAATCAGCAGCGAGCTTGCGTCCAGATTCAGCGCGGTTACGCTGACCTTGTAATACAGTTCGCTGACGGTGGCCGTGACCAGCCGGGTCAGTCCCTGCCCCAGCCAGATACCGAGCAACAGGCCTATCGAAGTCCCCAGCACGGCCAGGATTACAGCTTCCAGCAGAATCAGGGAGAACAGTTCACGTGGTGTTACCCCGATGGCACGCAGTCGTCCAAACAGGGTTCGCCGCTGCACCATGGAAAAAGTCATCGCGTTGAATATCAGAAACATGCCAACCAGCAGTGCCAGCAGGCTCATCGCAGTCAGGTTGAGTTCAAACGCGGCTGACAGGCGCGTCACGCCCTGTGCCTGTTCGGCGACTGTCTGCAACTCGACCCCGGCAGGAATGCGTTGCCTGATCCATTGTTCGTCGTCGGCGTCCAGTATCATGTCCACATAGCTGAGCCGGCCCTGCATATCCAGAACTGATTTTGCAGTTGCAATATCGACCAGCAGCAGATCAGCGGCAGCAGCACTTGCAGAGGTTTCGATCTGCAGCACGCTCAGTGTTGCGGGTTTACCGCGATAGACAATGTTCAGCGATTCACCCACCGCCACACCCAGCGTGCGCGCGATGTTATCGCCCAGCACCAGGGCGCCCGGTCGCGTCAGCCAGTCAGCGGTGAAGCCGGAGCGGTTCGACATCCGGGCCAGCTCGTTGCGAAAGGGTGCTTCGGCGAACAGGTCAAAACCCACCAGTTGATAACGACCCGGAATACCTTCAACGCCGACCCAGTCCTTGACCACCGGCGCCATCCCTGGTGCACCGCTCTGGCGTTGCAGGCTGACATACACTTCATCGGGCACCGTGGCTCCGGGCACGACCAGACGGTGAGTGGCCCTGCCCTGTAAATGTTGTGCAGACAACTCGAAGGCGGCTCGCGCACCGCTGTTGGCCAGGTCCACGGCCAGAACCACTGCCACACCCAGCGCGATACCGGTCAGTGCCAGCAGGCCCTGCCAGCGGTGACGCAGCATGTAGCGCAATCCGGCGCGAAGCAGCATGGGCGAAGACACTGTCACGGTATTGTATCTGGCCTTAGCTGGCCGAGGCTGAGGCGCAACACCCTGTCGGCAGCCTGCGCGACATGCGTGCTGTGCGTGACCAGTAACAGTGTCGTCCCCTGCTGCCGGGCAAGACCGGCAAGCAATTCAATAACAAGGCCGCCGGTATCTTCATCCAGATTTCCGGTGGGCTCATCGGCCAGCAACAGCGCGGGCCGGTGTGCCAGTGCACGGGCAATGGCGGCGCGTTGCTGTTCACCGCCCGAGAGCGTTTCAGGATAACGCATGGCCAGCCCGCCAAGCCCGACGTCCTCAAGTAACGTGGCGGCACGCTGTTGCGCGGTGCGTTCATCAACACCCAGCAGTTCCAGCGGCAACGCAATATTTTCACCCACCTTCAACGTAGGGATCAGATTGAAAAACTGGAATACGAATCCTATCTGCCGGCGTCGTAACAAGGTGCGCTGCGGTTCAACCAGTGCGTGCACGTCGACGCCATCAAGCAGTACGCGGCCGTGATCCGGTGTATCGATACCACTGATCAGATTGAGCAGCGTTGTTTTGCCACTGCCGCTGGCGCCCAGCAGGGCCACGGTTTCGCCTTTTTCGACGCTGAACGTGAGCGCGTCGAACACGACCTGGCGGACACTGCCGGTGTGATAGATTCGGGTAAGATTTTCGACCTTGACCATGCTCAATTGCAGTTACCTTGTATCATTCAATCATTGTGCATTACAGGTGCAATGCACGCATTCCAATGCACAATAAATATATGTTGTCCCGGAGCAGCCCTGGCCCGGAGGGCAATATACATGGACTATTAAGTGTTGTCAGATCTTGCATAGTTCAGCAGGAATGATACTTTGTGCCAAATGAATGAGCAGGCATGTTTATATTACCCGCAACCCGGCAGCGAAGATGATTAACAGTGACCAGCAGCGCGCTGCCAGTCTTGTCATATCGTTATAGATTCAACACACTACCCGTATGCTGCAACTGACACAGGTTTCCAAACGCTATGCAGATTGCGAAGTGCTGGCGCCAACGGATCTGCAGGTGCCGAACGGTGAGACCCGGGTACTTATCGGTCCCAGCGGCTGCGGTAAATCCACTCTGCTGCGATTGATTGCCGGCCTGATTCAGCCTGACTCAGGCAGCATCAGCTTCGAAGGCACTGTGCTGCAGCCCGGAAACATCCTCCAGCTGCGGCAGAGAATGGGTTACGTAATCCAGGAAGGCGGCCTCTTTCCTCATCTCAATGTACGCGACAACGTAACCGTAATGGCACGCTATCTGTGTCGCGAGCCCGACTGGATTGAAATACGCCTGGCTGAGCTGGCCCGGTTGGTGCAACTTCCAGAAGACTTGATGCAGCGCTTCCCTGTCGAACTCTCCGGAGGCCAGCGCCAGCGTGTCAGCCTGATGCGCGCACTGATGCTCGATCCGGACCTGTTGTTGCTGGATGAACCGCTGGGTGCGCTCGACCCGATGATCCGCTACCAGTTGCAACAGGAACTCAAAGACATCTTTGCCCGGCTCGGCAAGTCCGTCGTCATGGTCACGCACGATATCGCCGAAGCCGCTTTCTTCGCTCAGACCCTGGTACTGATGCGTGAGGGCCGTATCGTACAAACCGGCAGTTTCAGGCAGCTGGCCCGCACACCCGCCGAGCCTTTTGTCGAAGCGTTCATTTCCGCCCAGCGTGAACCCATGGCACAGCTCGCCGAGGCGCTGAAATGAAGCGCATTCGCGCCCTGCACACAGTGCTTATCATCCTGGCTGCAATATTACTGCCGAAGTCAGTCTTCTGTGCCGCATCGCCGACGCCAATCACGATCGGCTCGAAAGCCTTTTCCGAATCGGTGATCCTGGGTGAAGTGCTGCGTCACCTGGCCCGCCATGCCGGTGCCGAAGCCATGCATAAACACCAGCTGGGTGGCACTCGCGTATTATGGAACGCGCTGCTCAGCGGTGAAATCGATGCCTATCCAGATTACACCGGCACACTGTTGCAGGAGATCCTGCTTGAGCAAAACCTGCGAAACGAAGCTGAATTGCGGCAGGCGCTCGCGGCACGAGGTCTGCGCATGACGGCACCGCTCGGTTTCAACAACACCTACGCTATTGGCGTCAAGCAGTCACTGGCCCGGCAACTCGATCTGCACAGCATCTCGGACCTGAAAAACCATCCCGAGCTGGTGTTTGGTTTCGGCAACGAATTCATGGATCGCGCCGACGGCTGGCCGGGGCTGCAACAACGCTACCGGCTGCCCCAGCAAAACGTGCGCGGACTGGATCATGACCTCGCTTATCGCGGTATTAATGCCGGCTCACTGCACGTCACCGAACTGTATTCAACAGACGCTGAAATTGATTATTACCAGCTTGTTGCACTTGAAGACGATCTTGATTACTTTCCCGTCTATGACGCGGTCGTCGTGTATCGTGCCGACCTGGAGCAACGTGCGCCCGGGGTTGTC
>JASFVM010000092.1:0-9002 GCA_050049835.1 Gammaproteobacteria bacterium | reverse complement strand
CTTTTCAAGCTGGTCCTTCGTTGGATTGTGCAAGTCATCAAGCATCATGTCGAGTGCGTATAGCCTGAAAAAATATCGGTGCCGGCCGAGCGGCGGGCAGGGACCACCATATCCGGTGCGGTTCCAGTCATTCATGCCCTCCAGCGTGCCTGTCGGCAGTTGTGATGACGTCATGCCTGCAGCCAATGCACTGGTATCGGGCGGCACGTTGTACAGTAACCAGTGTACCCAGATGCGCACCGGTTTGTCCGGACTCGGGACATCAGGATCATGAACAATCAATGCCAGGCTTTGTGTGCCTTCTGGCACACCTTCCCAGTTTAGCTGCGGAGAAATATCATCGCCCTGGCAGGTATAGACCGTCGGGATTGCTGCGCCATGTTCGAATTCACTGGATTGTATGCTAAACGCCATGGTATTCCCCCCTTTATCTTGATGTTAGTTAAGTCACTGATCTGCTAGAACGGGATGTTAAGACCGATAAACGGCCCCCTGAACTTCACCCTGATTATTGAATCATCTTCCTCTACCAGGTAGTTATATTCAAGCCAGCGGTAGCCGCCGATGACTTCGAGGTGGCTGAACAGCGCGTACCCCAGCCTGAGGTCGACTTCATTGATGCCGGTAAAATCTGCACCCACGGATGAAGCCCAGGTAAGTCCTGCCTTGAAAGCAGGCGTAATGGCATAAGCCCCGCCCAGCTGCAGGTAGAGTTCAGTGGTACGGTCATTAGTGGTGTAGGTGGTCCCTTCGTGCAATAACGTAACATCCATATTTGTTTGCGCCAGGCCGATATAGACAAGGAAGCTGAGCTTCTGCGGCATCAGCCCGTCTCCTGGAGAGATGTCTTCGCTGCCATAACTCAGCGATGCATAGGTCAGGTCAGTCGTTCCGGAGACATTGGCAGGTCCGTGTATTTGCGTGTCTTCGATGATAATCATCTTGCCATCCGGCACAACCTGGCTGTAGTCTCCGCTGGCCCGGGAGCCGCGCACCTTTATCCTGTCTGTACGTTGCTTTGACAATGGAATCGATGTTTCCAGTGTGGAGAAAGAAACGCTGTCTTTCGTATCAATACTGATTACATTGCTGGCACAACCATTTATTAACAACACTGTCAGTACGCTGAAAACACAGTTGGCAAAATTCAATCCCGTTTTATCCAATTACAAATCCTCTGATTTATTTCTTTGTATCATTGAACTGAATTTACGGCATTGATCATGGTCAATAGATCATGATCAATAGAATTTGATAAGCACAGGAACTATTTCTTTTATCATCCTGTTTTATATGGAAATTATATTTAGCGGCCTGGTATTGTTTAGCCCGGGGTCAGGGAGTAGGATTCAGCGACATTCACAGCAGATGCCGGCAAGGAAAGAGATGTATATTAATCAGCAAATTAACCTGTCCTGGTTGCGTAAACTTCCTGGTTACCTGATGGTTTCTGCACTACTGGCCGGGGCCATCAATATCCATGCGGCTGAATCACCAAAGAGCGCGCCAAAGCATGTCATCGTGGCGCCGGTTGTAAGCGAGGAAATTTCCGACAGGGTGGAAGCGCTCGGTACGGCGCGCGCCAATGAATCCGTCAACATCACCAGCAATGTCACGGAGAAGATCAGGGAAATTCATTTCGAGGATGGTCAGCAGGTGAAGACGGGCGATGTTCTTGTGATCCTGGACCAGGCCGAAGAAAAGGCCAATCTCAAGCAGGCGGAAGCCGTTCGCGGCGAACGCAAGCTGGCGCTGGACCGTCTGCTGCAACTCGAAGAGCGCAAGCTTGCACCTACCGATGAAATCGACCGCACCCGGCTTGAGCTCGAGCAGGCCGAAGCCAGTATCAGTGCGATTAAAACAAGGATCAGTGATCGTGTCATACGCGCGCCGTTTGATGGTGTAGTTGGCTTGCGCAATATCAGTGCCGGTGCGCTGGTCGAAATCGGTGACCTGATAGCCACGCTCGATGATACCAGCCAGATCAAGCTCGATTTCTCCGTACCAGCAATGTTTCTGGCAGAACTGAAACCGGGCCTCAAGATAAAGGCCCGTGCCACAGCGCTGGATAACAGGGTTTACCAGGGCGACGTCAAAAGCATCGACAGCCGCGTTGACCCGGTGACACGTTCAGTCCAGGTGCGCGCGCTATTACCCAACCCTGATGGCAGTATCATTCCCGGCATCCTTATGCAGGTTGATCTGTTGCGTAATACCCGCCATGCGCTGGTGATCCCGGAAGCAGCATTACTGCCGATGGCCAACAAACAGTACGTGATGGTACGCATTAACAAAGACGGCAAGGATACCGTTGCAAAAAGAGAAGTGGAGATCGGCATTCGTTTACCGGGCTATGTGGAAATCCTCAGCGGCCTGACTGCTGGTGAGTATGTCGTTACTCACGGCAACAGCAAGGTTCGCCCTGGTGACAGTCTCGATGTACTGGCAGTTGATGATGGTAGCGTCGATATTGCGACGATTCTGAAAGGTCAGAAGAACAAGGGTAACTAAACGTGATACTTTCTGATCTGTCGGTCAAACGCCCGGTACTGGCAGCGGTTCTGTCCTTGTTGCTGATCGCGTTCGGCCTGGTGGCTTTCGATCGCCTGCCTTTGCGCGAATTTCCCAATATCGATCCTCCTGTTGTTTCGATAGATACGGTTTACCGCGGTGCTTCAGCCGATGTGGTCGAGAGCCGTATCACCCGGATTATCGAGGACCGCATTGCGGGTATCGAGGGTATGCGTTTTATCGAGTCGAGCAGTGAAGACGGTCGCTCAAGAATTTCCGTCGAATTCGATATCGACCGGGATGTCGACGCTGCAGCCAATGATATACGCGACCGTGTATCGGGTGTGCTCGATGACCTGCCGGAAGAAGCGGAACCACCCGACATTCAGAAAGCCAGCAGTGATGACGATGTCATTATGTGGCTCAACCTCGCCAGCGACCGCCTGACTGTTCCCGCGTTGACTGATTATGCGGAACGATACCTGATTGACCGGTTCTCGGTGCTGGACGGAGTCGCGCGCGTTCGGATCGGTGGCCAGCAGTCCTATGCGATGCGCATCTGGCTGGACCGTAACAAGCTGGCCGCACGCGGCCTGACTGTTGCCGATGTGGAAAATGCATTACGCACAGAGAACGTCGAGTTACCCGCAGGCAGCATCGATTCAAAAGAACGCCAGTTTACCGTTCGTATCAAACGCCAGTTCCTGACAGCGAATGATTTTTCGCGACTGGTGATTGCCAAGGGCAGTGATGGTCACCTGACCCGGCTTGGCGATGTTGCCCGGGTCGAGCGTACGGCAGAGGAGGACCGTCTGTTCTTTCGCGGTAATGGTATTCACATGGTCGGCATCGGCATCATCAAGCAGTCCACTGCCAACACCCTGACGGTTGCGCGTGCCGCCAAGGTGGAGATGGAACGCCTGAATCCGTCCCTGCCCGAAGGCATGACCATTGCCCAGAGTTATGACACCTCGGTATTCATCGAAGGCGCAATTCGAGAAGTATATAAAACCCTCGGTATTGCGATTTGCCTGGTGATACTGGTTATTTACCTGTTCCTCGGCAGTGTACGGGCGACCCTGATACCCGCCGTTACCGTACCCGTGTCATTGATCGCAACCTCGCTGGTATTGCTGGCCCTGGATTACTCGATCAACATGCTGACTTTGCTGGCGCTGGTACTGGCGATCGGCCTGGTGGTCGATGATGCGATCGTGGTGCTGGAGAACATCCATCGACGGATGGACAAATACGGCGAATCACGCCTGGTCGCTGCCTTCCGTGGTACGCGCCAGGTTGGGTTTGCTGTTGTTGCCACCACCGTTGTACTGGTGTCGGTTTTTGTACCCATAGCTTTCCTGCAAGGTGATGTTGGTCGCCTGTTCTCCGAGTTCGCCATTACCATGGCAGCGGCCGTCGCCTTTTCCAGTTTTGTCGCCCTGTCTTTGTCCCCGATGCTGGCATCCAGGGTGTTGCGGCCGGCAGAAAAGGAAAACCGGGCGACAAAAATGGTCGATGCCGGATTCCGGCGTCTGCAGCACGGCTATCACGCGGTACTGGCGACTTCGCTGAAACACAAGTGGATCATCGTACTCGTTTTTATCGGCGTCGGTGCCGCCTCGTCCTGGTTCCTGACCCATATACCGGATGAGTACACGCCAAAAGAAGACCGCGGTGCCTTCTTCGTGCTGGTCAACGGCCCGGAAGGCGCATCCTATGAATACATCAAGGAATACATGAATGAAGCCGAGCGTCGCCTGATGCCACTGGTAGAGTCGGGGGAAGTCACGCGTCTGCTGGTCAGGGCGCCACGCAGTTTCGGCAGTGTCGCCATATTCAATAATGGCATCATTATTATGGTGTTGAACGACTGGGGAACACGTCGCTCGGCATGGGAAATCATGGATGATGTGAAGTCCAGGCTCAGTGACCTGCCAGGCGTTCGTGCGTTTCCGGTCATGCGCCAGGGCTTCGGTGCCCGCATCCAGAAGCCGGTGCAGTTTGTCATCGGCGGCGGCACCTATGATGAACTCGCAGAATGGCGGGATATCCTGCTGGCAAGAATCAATCAGGACAACCCGGGATTGCTGGGGCTCGACTGGGACTACAAGGAAACCAAGCCGCAAATGCAGGTGGTGATCGATTATGACCGTGCTGCCGATCTCGGTGTTACCGTGAGCAATATCGGTCGCACGCTGGAGACAATGCTCGGATCACGCCGGGTTACAACCTATGTCGACGAAGGCCAGGAATACTACATCGTTCTCGAAGGTGAGCGTGCAGCACAGCGTACACCGACCGATATCCAGAATATCTACGTGCGTTCGGAACGCAGCGGTGAACTGATCCCGTTATCCAACCTGGTGCAACTGGTCGAATTTGCCGACTCGATTACACTCAATCGCTACAACCGTGTACGCTCGATTACACTTGAAGCCAACCTTGCTGAAGGTTATTCACTGGGTGAAGCCCTGGCTTACCTCGAGGGTCTGGTGCAGGAATATCTGCCGGGGCAGGTCATTATCGACTACAAGGGACAGTCGCGTGACTACAAGTTTGCCGGCGAATCACTGCTGTTCATTTTCGCCCTCGGCATAATGGTCGTGTTCCTGGTGCTGGCAGCACAATTCGAAAGCTGGATTCATCCCTTTATCATCATGCTGACCGTGCCGCTGGCAATGACCGGTGCGCTGCTGGGTCTTTACCTGACCGGACAGACCCTTAACCTCTATAGTCAGATCGGTCTGATCATGCTGGTCGGGCTGTCGGCCAAAAACGGCATCCTGATTGTCGAGTTCGCCAACCAGTTGCGTGACCAGGGTCGAGAGATCCATGAAGCCCTGATCGAAGCAGCTGACACCCGTTTTCGTCCTATCATCATGACCGGTATCACCACGGCGGCCGGTTCCGTGCCGCTGCTGATCTCAACCGGTGCAGGCACCGAAACACGTTTTGTTATCGGCGTGGTGATCATGTTCGGTGTGATTGCGGGCACCCTGTTCACCCTGTTTGTGGTACCGACTGCCTATGACCTGGTGGGCAGGTACACAGGGTCACCGAAAGCGGTTGCACAACAGCTCGAACAGGAACTCGAACAAGCCGGCCCGATGTCGTCACGGGACTAATGTCTGTTATGCAGCTGCAGGCATCAGTGCAACGTATCGTATGCCCCGGTTGCCGTCCGCCATAGCATACAGGGATTACGGTAGAATAAATCGTAATGCCATGAATACGCAGCCATCATTTGTCGTTGCAGCCCTGCAGTACGCCGGTTATCACTGGTCAGTCATTCCGATGCGAGCACGCGACAAACGCCCGCTGATCAAATGGCAGAAATACCAGCAGCAGCGGGCGTCGAGAGATGAAATCAGCGGCTGGTATCAACGCTGGCCGACAGCCAATGTCGGCATTGTCACCGGCGCCATCTCCGGGCTGCTGGTACTGGATATCGACCCGCGACATGGCGGTGATGACAGCCTTGCCCAATGGGAAATCGAACATGGACCGCTACCGCGAACGCTAGCAGCCGAATCGGGCGGTGGCGGACAGCATCTTTACTTCAGTCATCCCGGCGGTGTTATCCACAATCGCACCGGGCTGGCACCGGGTATCGATCTGCGCGGCGATGGTGGCTGTATCGTCGCCCCACCTTCAATCCACAGCAGTGGACATCCCTATACCTGGATCAAGGGGCATGAACCCGGCAGTGTTCCTGCTGCCGAGCTTCCGGGCTGGTTGCTAAACATTTTGCAGGATGAATTCCGGTCGCCAGGGCATAGCAATGCTTACTGGCAGCAGCTGGTACGGGAAGGTGTCGACGAAGGCGAACGCAATAATGCCGTTGCCTCGCTTGCCGGGCATTTACTGTGGCACGGGGCTGACCCCGATGTTGTCATGGAATTACTACTGTGCTGGAACCGGGTACGCTGCTCACCACCACTTGATGATGATGAAGTTGTCCGTACCGTACAAAGCATTACACGTTTGCATCAACAACATGAGTGATCGGCAGTGCTGATAATCGACGGTTCGCAAGGCGAAGGAGGCGGCCAGATATTACGGACTGCACTGGCGTTATCGACATGCCTCGACAAGCCATTTCGGATCATAAATATTCGCGCCAACCGTCGCAGGCCGGGCCTGCAGCATCAGCATCTTGCTGCTGTCAGGGCTGCTGCAGCCATTTCGCAGGCAAAAGTAACAGGGGCAGACAAAGACTCACAGGTACTTGAATTTATACCGGCTGGAACAAGGGCCGGGGAATACGTCATCGATATCGGCACCGCTGGCAGTACAACACTGGTGCTGCAAACTGTTTTACCGGCATTGATACTCGCCAACGCCCGATCAAAAGTGACGCTCGACGGCGGCACGCACAATCCACTGGCGCCACCGTTCGAATTTCTCCACTATGCATTCCTGCCGCTGGTTAACCGCATGGGTCCTGTTGTCAGTACAACGCTGGAACGTCGCGGTTTCGCGCCCGAAGGCGGCGGACGCCTGCAGGCCTGTATTGAACCGGTTAAACATTTAAAACCGCTCAACCTGGTCGAGCGCGGTAACATTATCCGGCGGCGCGTTGAGGTTATCCTTGCCAACCTGCCGTTGCATATCGCAGAACGTGAACTCGACGTGGTGCGCAAGCTCTTGTCACTCGATGACAGTGAGCTTCACTATACAATAGACACAAACGCAGCGGGCACTGGTAACCTGGTATCGATTGTCATTGAAAGTTTAAATATCACTGAATGTGTTACCGCTTTTGGCAAACGAGGCTTGCCTGCGGAACGTGTCGCTGAAATAGCCGTTAATGATGCAAAATATTACCTGGCTACCGGTGTACCTGTTGGTCAGCATCTTGCAGACCAGTTGCTGGTATTAATTGCGCTGGCAGGAAACAGCGCTTTTGTAACAATGCTGCCGAGCCGACATACCCTGACCAATATCGCGGTGATCGAAACGTTTACCGGCAACTCAATAACGACTGAGCAAATCAACACGGATTGCTGGAAAATATATTGTTGATGACGATTTATAACAGAACAATTCCACAGCATTCCTGTTCATGGCCAGGTGGCTGACCGGTCATGACTGTTATACGGGTTACACCTTACGCTCCGGGCATCGTTCGCGGCAGATTGTGCCGCCGTCACGAGCATATCTCTCCCGACTGCATTGTCATGCTGTCGCAACAGGCACTGACGGCTCTCGATACAACACCTTCCGGAGTTATAGTCATTGATGGCGCACCGCTGTCACATCAGATGATTCATCTGTTAAGTCTTGATATACCGGTTGTCATCGTTTCCGCGAGGAATGCAGAGAGGTTCGAAGAAGATGAGGAAATTATTATCGATGGCTGGCAAGGTCGACTGATCCAGTCAACTGGCGCAGCTTTTGACGCTGCAGAGGCTCCTGCAATACCCGTTGCCGGCAAGTCACTTTTACTGCAAGACGGCAGCAGGGTAGCAATGCGCGCCAGTATATATGGCAGTGAAGATGCTGTCCGGGCAGTCAACCGGGGCGCCGAGTCCATCGGACTGGTACGTACCGAGTTTATCGTGCCGGCTGATGGCAGTATGCCTGACGCGGCTTTCTATCAGTACGAGCTTGATCGGTTATGCGTGGCTGCCGGACCACTGGCGATCAGATTAAGACTGCCGGACATTGCCGCTGACAAGCAGGTACCCTGGCTGGAACCTCTCAGCGGAATGACAGGTCCACTGGGAATACAGGGCATCCGTCTTTATCAACATGAATCGGTACGAACGGTAGTCGACGCCATGCTGGAAGCAGTCGATTCACTCGCCACTCATTACGAGCTCAGTTTGCTGCTGCCTTACGTCTCAACACATGATGAATACCTGTACTGGCGCGATATTATTCACCACCGGCTGCAACAACCTCTGTCAGTTGGCATCATGGCGGAAACACCCGCCACTGTAATGGCATTATCCAGCTGGCTTGATGCGGCTGATTTCGTCGCTGTCGGCTGCAACGACCTGATGCAATGTCTGTTCGCAGCAGACCGCGACATCGCAGGATTGAGTCGCTACCTGGATCCGTATTCACCGGAATTATTGCGCTTTCTACAGCAGGCTGCACAATCGGCCGGCAATAAAATTGACGAGGTTCAGCTGTGTGGACTGCTGTCGCAATTTCCAGGCATATTGCCCGTGTTACTGGGTATGGGATTCCGCGCCTTCTCGGTTGCGCCTGCAGTCATTCCTTATCTTGCAGCCACGATAGTCCAGCTGGACCTGAAACAGACGCAACAGCTTGTTCATCGAGTGTGTTCTGCCAGTGACAGTCAACAGGTACGTGCGCTGCTTGGTTTAGCTGTATAAAACGGCTTAAAACATAGTGAATGACGACAGCCTCTGGCAGAGACTGCGCCATTCGCTGGTGTTGAACACAGCTTTGCGGGCTAGCGGGCTAGCACGCTTGCTGATAGCCTTGAGGGGATGCACTGCGTGAGCGACTGCGTGACT
>JASFVM010000091.1:0-9015 GCA_050049835.1 Gammaproteobacteria bacterium | reverse complement strand
GCAACCGGATTCGACCGGTTTGCGTGGGATCACCCTGATATTTTTTTCCGTCAGTGCCTGTGCCAGTAGCGCAGCAATATATGTCTTGCCTACGCCCGTGCTGGTGCCTGTGATAAAAACGCCGCGCATTGTACTGGCTTCGTAATCAGCGATTACTGTGTCAGCAAGGCCCTTGCCTGCTGGTATTTTTCGGCTGTTTTTGCCACGATTTCGGCTGGCAGCTCCGGTCCGGGCGCGGTCTTGTCCCAGTCCAGTGTTTCCAGGTAATCACGCACGAACTGCTTGTCGAAACTGACCGGGCTGGTGCCGGGCTGATACTGGTCTGCTGGCCAGAAACGTGATGAATCCGGAGTCAGTACTTCATCGATCAATGTCAGGCTGCCGTTTTCATCGAGGCCAAACTCAAATTTGGTGTCAGCGATGATGATGCCCCTTGCGAGCGCATAATCAGCGGCTTCGCGGTAAAGCTGTAAACTGACATCACGGATCTGTGCAGCAATTTCTGCACCCAGCAATGCTTCTGATCTGGCAAAATCGATATTTTCATCGTGGGCACCGAGGTCGGCCTTGGTCGATGGCGTGTAGATGACCTGCGGCAGGCGATCGGCCAGTTGAAGTCCTGAAGGCAGCTCGATACCGCAGACAGTACCTGTTTGCTGATAATCTTTCCAGCCTGAGCCGATAAGGTAGCCGCGCACAATGGCTTCCACGGGTAGCGCCCTGAGTTTTTTGACGATCATTGCATGATCTTTGACTTCGGCGCGCTCACTGGCATCCGGCAATGCCTGCTCAAGCGGGATGTCGCTGAGATGGTTGGGAACGATATGCGCCAGCTTTTCCATCCAGAAGCGGGTCACCTGGTTAAGCACGACACCCTTGCCCGGGATTGCAGTGGGCATGACCACATCAAAAGCCGATATGCGATCGGTGGTGACAATCAGCATATGCCTGTCATCAATATCGTAAATGTCACGGACCTTGCCTTGATGCAGCAGGGGCAGGCTTCTAATGTGTGTGGTATGTAGCGCTTTTGACATGGTGATGGATTAAGCTTGGTGCCTGATCAGCCTTCAATGGAAGGCGATTATTCTACGCGGAGTTAAACATGACAACAAAGAATTCTGGTGCAGGACTGGCAGCGATCAGTAAGGCATGGATAATTACCCACGTCGCATTTGAAGACCTGGGCAGTTTTGACAATATCCTGGCTGAAGCCGGTTTTGCGATCGAATATGTCAATGCTGCAACGGATGAACTCGATGTGATCGATCCTGAGAGTGACGATTTGCTGATCGTTCTGGGCGGGCCTGTCAGCGTCAATGATAGCGCCGAGTACCCGTTCATCGAGACCGAGGTGGAGATGTTGTCCCGGCGTCTGGCAGCAGACAAGCCGACACTGGGTATCTGTCTGGGTGCCCAGTTGATGGCGCGCGCACTGGGCGCAAATGTTTATCCGGGGAAGCAAAAGGAAATCGGCTGGTCGCCCATCCGGCTGAGTGATGCCGGCAGCCGCTCAGCGTTGAGGCATTTCGTCGGTGAAGGCGTATGTGTTCTGCACTGGCACGGCGAAACGTTTGATTTGCCGGAGGACGCCGTACCCCTGGCCTCCAGTGAGTTGTATCCCAACCAGGCCTTCAGTCTCGGCAATGCGCTGGCATTGCAGTTTCACCCGGAAGTAACCGCACGGGGGCTGGAGCAATGGTTTGTCGGTCATACCGGCGAAATTCATCAGACCAATGGCATATCCGTTAACCAGTTACGTGAGGACAGCGCCCGGTTTGCAGATACCTTGCAGGCACGTGCCTACCTGTTTCTGCTGGAATGGCTGGGAGAGATTTCTGCTGTTCCAGCAGAATGAAGGCGCTGGTCGTCAGGTACGGATATATAGCCGGGTTTACCGTCCGGCGACGTAATGGCACGCCGGCATGCAGCGGATATCCCTGATTTCACTGTACTTTTCTTTACCCTGAGCATTCGCTAAAATAACCAGCCTTGTCCGCAATTTGTGCTGACATCAGGTCGGCGGCTACAAGGTGTCAGTATTCTGAAAAAATTTCATGAATTCAGCCTGTTAGGTTGGCTGTACGACTAATATTGGAAAAAATATGAGCGCCACAGAAGAAAAGATTCGCTACGGGTTGCCTGAAAAACAGGGTCTTTATGATCCGTCGCTGGAGAAGGACAGTTGTGGCGTAGGCTTTGTGGCCCATATCAAGGGTGAGGCGAGCCACCAGATCGTGCTGGATGCTGACCATATTCTGCAACGCATGGTCCACCGCGGGGGATGCGGTTGTGAGCCCAATACCGGTGACGGTGCCGGCATTCTGACCAGCCTGCCGCATGATTTTCTCAGTCGCGTCGCCAAACAGGACCTCGGCGTCGAGCTTCCAGGCAAGGGTCGTTTTGCGGCCGGTAACGTGTTTTTACCGGTCAATGAAGAGTCAAGGGCGCATTGCAAGAAGATCGTTGAGCAAATGATTGCCGAGCAAGGTCAGCAACTGCTGGGCTGGCGCGAGTTGCCCATCGATACAGAAGGCGCCGATGTCGGGCCAACAGCGAGGCAGTCGCAGCCGCATATGGAGCAGCTGTTCATTGCAGCTGCCGATGGCATCGAAGGCGATGGCTTCGAGCGCCAGCTTTATATGATACGCAAGCGTTGCACCCATGCGTTGCGCGGTGATGAGAATCTTGAGCAGAGCAAGATGTTCTATATCTGCTCGTTGTCGACCAAGGTGATTATTTATAAAGGTATGCTGACCGCTCACCAGGTCATGGCCTTTTATCCGGATCTCGCAGCGCAAGACTACACTGCACATCTTGCGATGGTGCATTCCCGCTTCAGCACCAATACCTTCCCGTCATGGGACCGGGCGCAGCCTAACCGGTTTATGAGTCATAACGGTGAGATCAACACGCTGCGAGGCAACAAAAACTGGATGGAAGCACGCCAGGGCGTGGTCAGTTCTGACCTCTACGGCGATGACATCAGGAAGTTGTTCCCGATCGTAGAAAAAGACTGCTCGGATTCCGGTACCTTCGACAATGTTCTCGAATTCCTGCTGATGTCCGGACGCACCCTGCAGGAAGCCGTGATGATGATGGTGCCGGAAGCCTGGCAATCCGATACCAACATGGATGAGGCGAAAAGGGCGTTTTATCGGTTTAACTCGGCGCTGATGGAACCGTGGGACGGACCGGCATCGATTGCGTTCACGGATGGACACTATATCGGCGCGGTCCTCGACCGTAATGGTCTGCGACCCAGTCGTTACTACCTGACACACGATGATCGCGTGATCATGGCATCGGAAGTCGGCGTGCTCGAGGTTGACCCGGCAAATGTCAAGTTCAAGGGCCGCCTGCAGCCCGGCAAGATGTTCCTGATCAATTTCGAGAAAGGCGTGTTGATTCCTGACGAGGAGCTTAAATCAGATTTTGCCACACGCCGTCCTTACGCTGAGTGGCTCAACCGGCAGGAGGTCAAGCTTGCTGATCTGTCACCGGGTAAAGAACCACACGGTTTCTATCCTGAAACTTTATTACAGCGTATGCAGGCTTTCGGCTACACCACTGAAACCATGCAATTCATGCTGATTCCGCTGGTGCAGGAATTGCGCGATCCGGTTGGCTCCATGGGTAATGATACGGCGCTTGCGTGTCTTTCTGACAAGCCACGCATGATCTATGACTATTTCAAGCAGCTGTTTGCCCAGGTTACCAACCCTGCGATTGATTCGATTCGTGAAGAAGTCGTTATGTCACTCGAGTGCTACATTGGTCCGGAAGCCAACCTGCTCGATTCAACCGAGCAGCATGCGCATCGTTTGCGCGTGCCGCACCCGATTCTCGATAACGAAGAACTGGCGTCACTCAAGCACCTCAATTATCATGGCTGGCGCAGCCTGACCATAGATATAACCTACGACAAGTCAGAAGGGACAGCGGGCCTTGATAAATGTCTCGAGAACATATGTTTCCAGGCTACGGAGGCGATAAATGACGGCTACAGCCTGATTATCCTGTCTGACCGCAATATCAGCGAAAACCGTGTACCGGCCAGTACGCTGCTGGCAGTCGGCGCAGTTCACCACCACCTTGTTTACAACCGTTTACGTACACGTATTGGTATCGTGGTTGAAACCGGCGAAGCTCGTGAAGTTCATCATCATTGCCTGTTGATCGGTTACGGTGCCGATGCAATCAATCCCTATCTTGCATTTGAGGCGTTGTTCCAGGCCAAACGTGACGGCCTGTTGGAAGAGGAAGAATGGCCCAATGACGCTTCCATCGTCGCTGATTACCGCAAAGGTATTGCCAAGGGCATGCTCAAGGTCATGGCCAAGATCGGAATTTCAACCCTGCAGTCATACAAGGGCGCCCAGATATTTGAGGCCGTTGGTCTGGGTGAAAACGTCATCGACCGTTGCTTTAAGGGAACCGTTAGCCGTATCAAGGGCGTGGAACTGGATGTGCTGGCAGAAGAAGCCCTGCGCCGCCACGAGCTGGGTTATCCGAGCCGCGATGTGGTACGCCTGCCGGTGCTTTCCAACCCGGGTGATTTCCACTGGCGAACCGGTGGTGAGCTGCACATGTGGAATCCCGATACCATAGCCAACCTGCAGGCGGCCGCGCGCACCAACAGCAAGGAAGCCTACAGGCATTTCGCCGAGTTCTCTAACAATGAAGCGACCCGCCGTGCCACGTTGCGTGGATTGCTGAAGTTTAAAGAGGGCGTTAATGGCGGCCCGATTTCCATCGACGAAGTCGAGCCGGCAAAAGAAATCGTCAAGCGCTTTGCTACCGGCGCTATGAGTTTTGGTTCAATCTCTGCCGAAACTCATGAGACCCTGGCGATTGCGATGAACCGTCTTGGTGGTAAATCCAATACCGGCGAAGGCGGGGAAGATCCGGAGCGTTTTACCCCGTTGCCAAACGGCGATTCCAAGCGTTCTTCGATCAAGCAGGTCGCATCGGGCCGTTTTGGTGTGACCAACTGGTATCTGACCAATGCCGATGAGATCCAGATCAAGGTTGCGCAGGGCGCCAAGCCCGGTGAAGGCGGCGAGCTGCCGGGCGGCAAGGTCGATGTCAACATTGCGCGCATCCGTCATTCAACGCCGGGTGTCGGCTTGATCAGTCCGCCACCGCATCATGATATTTATTCGATCGAAGACCTGGCGCAGCTGATTCACGATCTGAAAAACTCCAATCCTGCAGCACGCATCAGTGTCAAGCTGGTGTCTGAAATCGGTGTCGGCACGATTGCTTCGGGGGTAGCCAAGGCTTATTCGGACCACATTGTGATTGCCGGGCATGATGGCGGCACCGGGGCGTCACCACTGACATCGGTTAAACATGCCGGTTTGCCGTGGGAGCTGGGTGTGGCTGAAACGCACCAGACGCTGGTGATGAATGATCTGCGCTCACGCGTAGTGGTGCAGACCGATGGCCAGCTGAAAACCGGGCGTGATATCACGATTGCGGCGTTGCTGGGTGCGGAAGAGTTCGGTTTTTCAACTGCACCGCTGATTACGCTGGGCTGTATCATGATGCGCAAGTGTCATTTGAATACCTGCCCGGTTGGTATTGCCACCCAGGACCCGGAACTGCGCAAGAAATTCAATGGCAAGCCTGAACACGTCGTCAACTACCTGTTTATGGTAGCTGAGGAAATGCGTGAGTACATGGCGCAGCTCGGTTTTCGTAGTGTCAATGAGATGATTGGTCGGGTTGATGTGCTGGAAGCTGACACGGCTGTCGATCACTGGAAGATGAAAGGTATCGATCTTTCCGCCATTCTGACACCGGCACCAAAGCCGCATGAAGATGCCGGTATGTACTGCATGATCGAGCAGGACCATGGTCTTGATGCCGCCCTCGATCACAAGATTATCAAGCTGGCGCAGCTGGCCATTACCAGAGGCGACAAGGTCTCTATCAACCTGCCGGTGGTGAATATCAATCGCGTCGTGGGCACCATGTTGTCGCACGAACTGGCTAAGGCGCACCAGGGCAAACCACTGCCTGAAAACACGGTTCACATCAAGCTGAACGGTTCAGCGGGACAAAGTCTGGGTGCCTTCCTGTATGAAGGAGTCACCATTGAGCTGGAAGGCGATGCCAATGACTATGTTGGCAAAGGCTTGTCCGGTGGACATATCGTGATTTATCCGCCCGGTAACAGCACCTTTGTGCCTGAAGAGAATATCCTCATCGGCAATACCGTGCTCTATGGTGCAACCAGTGGCGAGGCATTCTTCCGCGGTGTTGCCGCCGAACGTTTCTGTGTTCGCAACAGTGGTGCCCGTGCTGTCGTTGAAGGTGTTGGTGATCACGGTTGTGAATACATGACGGGCGGTCGGGTCGTTGTGCTCGGCGATACCGGGCGCAACTTTGCTGCGGGCATGAGTGGCGGCATAGCCTATGTATGGGACCGCAAAGGTGATTTTGCGACCAGGTGCAATCTTGGTATGGTCGAGCTTGAAACGATGGAAGCGGATGAAGACATTGCTGAATTACGGGAGCTGGTAGACAAGCACTTCAAGTTGACTGGCTCAACCGTTGCCAGGGCAGTACTTGAAGACTGGGACACTACCCTGGCACAGTTCGTCAAGGTTATGCCAATCGATTACAAGCGCGTACTGACAGAGATGAAAAAACAGCAACAACAGGCCGTTGCATAGTACTTGCGCGCAAGTGACAGAAAAGAACAAGAGTGAAAATGTAGAGCATGGGTAAGCCAACCGGATTTAAAGAGTTTGAACGTAAAACCGAAGCGTATCGCGAAGTTACTTTGCGCCTTAACGATTACGGTGAAATATTTACGAGTTCCCATGATGTCGAACATCTTCAGATACAGGGTGCCCGTTGCATGGACTGCGGTGTTCCTTTCTGCATGTCGGGTAATGGTTGTCCAATCAATAACCTGATCCCGGAATGGAATCACCTGGTTTATTCAAACCAGTGGAAGAGAGCACTGCAGCGTTTACACAAGACAAATAATTTTCCCGAGTTTACCGGACGTGTCTGTCCGGCACCGTGTGAAGGCGCCTGTGTGCTGGGAATCACCAATCCCGCTGTCACCATAAAAAATATTGAACACGCAATTATCGATCGCGGTTTTGACGAAGGCTGGGTTAACCCAAGCATACCTGAAAACAGAACGGGTAAGTTTGTTGCTGTTGTCGGTTCCGGTCCTGCAGGTCTTGCTGCTGCCGCCCAGCTCAACAAGGCTGGCCACAATGTCACTGTTTACGAGCGCGAGGACCGTATCGGCGGGCTGTTAATGTATGGCATACCCAACATGAAGCTGGGCAAGGACATTGTCCAGCGCAGGGTAGATCTGATGCATGCCGAGGGTATCGAGTTTGTGACCGGTGCTGATGTGGGTGGCAGTGGCAGCGGCGCGGTTGATATCAATGACCTGATCAAGGAAAACGATGCAGTGTTGTTTGCCACCGGGGCAACCAGCCCGCGTGATCTTGAAGTACCGGGACGTGAACTCAATGGTATTCATTTTGCAATGGAGTTTCTGACTGCCAATACCCGCAGCCTGCTCGATTCATGGCTGGAGGACGGCAACTACATTTCTGCAGCAGACAAGAATGTGATTGTTATCGGCGGTGGTGATACCGGAACAGATTGTATCGGTACCTCGATACGTCATGGTTGCAAGTCACTGGTGAATTTTGAGCTATTGCCAAAGCCTCCGGAACAGCGTGCAGAAGATAATCCGTGGCCATTGTGGCCCGTGATCCAACGGACAGATTACGGCCACGAGGAAGGTATCGAACGCTTTGGCAGCGATCCGCGCCAGTATTGTATCCTGACCAAGGAATTTATCGGTGATGACAACGGTAATGTCAAAGCTGTCAAAACCATAGAAGCCCGTTGGTCACGTAGCGATGGCAAATGGAACATGGAGGAAGTCGCGGGAACCGAAAAGATCTGGGATGCAGACCTTGTTTTGTTGTCAATGGGGTTCCTCGGGCCTGAGCACTATGTCAGCGATCAAATCGGCATCGAATACGACAATCGTTCGAACTACAAGGCCGAATACGGTAAATACGCAACCAGCGTCAAGGGCGTGTATGCAGCAGGCGATTGCCGTCGGGGTCAGTCACTGGTTGTCTGGGGAATCAACGAAGGCCGTGAAGCAGCACGTGAAATCGATCGTGATCTGATGGGTACAACCAGCCTGCCGTAGTTAACAAGAGAAGAAAGGCTTGCTAATGGCCTGTACTGGTTGTCTAGCGGTAATTCAACTTACATTGCCTGATGAATCTTTCCAGCAGCCGATCGCTGCCGTTCTCGAAATCAATAAATTCAATGCCAACCAGGTACTCATCCTGGGACAGCCTGCGTGCAACGACTACCCTGCAGCGCGCATAGAGTTTCGAACTGTATTTATCCATGCCGGGAAATTCGGTCACGGCCTTGAGGCGAATCTGGTCCAGCGGGTGGTTCTGGATTCCGCGCGGTTCAATTTCATCAGCAACCCAGCTGTCACAGCGAAATTGCAGGCCTTTTACCGAAACATCGATCGATTCGACAGGCAATACCGTACCGTCTTCCAGTATCAGTTCAACTGGAAGCTTGACCTTGAAGCGATGAGAGCTTCTGCGCTCAAATGGTACGGATTTTGGTAAAACCATTGCAATTTACATTGTAGTACAAGAAATCTGCAGCTGCAGTGGATATTGGATTTAATAACTTGCTGTTTTAGATGAGATTATTCTTGAATATCGTTATTGCGGCCTACAGCCTGGTAAGGGCGGCGTCGTAATCGGGCTCCTGGGCAATCTCCGGCACCTGTTCGGTATAGATCACTTTGCCGTGCTCATCGATGATGATCACGGAGCGGGCATTTAAACCCCGGAGAGGTCCATCAACAATTGTCAGGCCGTAATCCTGTCCAAATTCCGGGCTTCTGAAAGTCGACAGCGTGATCACATTATTGATGTTCTCTGCACCACAGAAGCGCGATAGAGTCTGCGGCAGATCAGCTGAAATGCA
>JASFVM010000090.1:0-9025 GCA_050049835.1 Gammaproteobacteria bacterium | reverse complement strand
CAGTGGCGCCACGCCCCCCGAGATATCGGCTGGAAGGTCGCCCCAGATGCCATTGAGTCGTTCTGTAACCTGCTGCCTGGCCCAGTAGACATCGGTCCCTTCTTCAAAATCAACGGTGATATCTGTCAGCGCATACTTGGACACTGAACGCAGGATATCCATGCGGGGAATACCCAGCATCTCGACCTCGATCGGTGCTGTAATCCTGGCTTCAACTTCCTCGGGCGTCATACCGGGAGCCTTGACGATGACCTTGACCTGGGTGGTAGAAACATCCGGGAAAGCATCGATCGGGGTCTTCTGAAACGCCGTCCAGCCACCCCCCGCCAGCACCAGCACCATCAGCAACATCATCAGGCGCTGGGTCAGCGCAAATTGAATGATCCGGTGCAGCATTACTCGGCCGCATCCAGCCAGATGGACTTGAGCGCAGAAGTTCCGGAAACGACGATGCGATCCTGTGGATCAAGGTCTCCTTTAATGGTGAACTTGCTGGCTTCTTCAGCGACGACATCAACAGTCTTTGCTACGTAGCTACCGTCCACCTCGACAAAGACCATGGATCTGCCCTCGTTTCTGACCAGTGCCGACCTTGGAATTCGATAACGCTGTCGTCCATCACCCCCCTGTGCGATCTCGATCTGGACAAACTGTCCGGGGCGCAACTGCCCTGATTCATCGGGTACTTCGGCACGCACCATGACACCCTGATCGGTGCCATGGACCATGCGGCCAATGGTGAGAACCCTGCCGCGGATTTCAGGGTCGACGATCCGGACGTCCATGCCGGGAGCAATCGCTGAAACACTTTCCAGCGGCACGTGAATCTCAAGCCATAGCGGTGACAGCCTGGCTATGCGGAAGACCGGAGCCAGCGCCTCAAGTTGCTCACCCGGTGAGACCATCTGTTCAAGTACGACGCCATCCAGTGTCGCCCTGAGTTCCAGACGACTGCTGATCTTGCGTTGTTTGCCAATACTGGCCAGCGACTCTTTATCGAAACCTGCGTATTCCAGAATCTGGCGCGCCTGATCCGCCGCGGTCCGGGCCTGTGTATAGCGTGCCCGTGTTTCAAGAAGGCGTCGTTCGGAAATGATGCCGTCCTTGCTGAGCTGCTTATCGCGTTTGTATTCGCTTGCTGCCAGGCTGAGCTGGCTTTGAGCATCGATATAGTCACCCAGTTTTTCCAGTAAGTCTGTACTTTGAATAACAGCAACCACCTCGCCCCTGGTCACGGTATCACCTTCAGCAACCAGCAAGGCCTCGGTCATACCTGCTAACGGTGTACTCAAAACCCGCAGTTGCGCATTGGGTACCTCGACCTTGGCCGGATAACGCAAACCCCATGTCTGGTCGCTGGATTCAATGGTTTCAAGCTGCACTCCCAGCATAGACCGCTGACGCTCGTTCAAGGTGATCGGGTTGCCTGCGAAAACGTCCAGCGCCAGCAGTGAGAACAAGATAATGAGGATTCCCTTCATTGCGGAATTACTCCAAGGCTAAGGTTATACAGGCTGATTGCACGCTTGTGCTTGATTAGAATTTTTTCGAGATTGCTGGCTGCAATGTCGGCATCCTGGCGAGCCTGCATCAGAAGGAATAATTCCATTTCCCCCATCTGGAATGCACGCTCGCTCACATCGACCCTTGTGCGCGCCAGCTCATCAACCCGGCGTGCAAGCTCCAGGGCTGATTCTATCTGATCGAGTTCCACTGTTGCCTTGCGGTACCGATATTGAAGGCTGCGCTGGAGGTTGTTCAGTTCTACCATGGCCTCGGTCACTGCCATTTCAGCTTTAGCCAGGTCTGTCGAAATGTGTGTCTTGCCAATCGGCAAGGCAAACTGAACACCCAGCGAGTCGTTCCATGGTTCCAGCTCCAGACCACGATCACGCTTGGCATACAGAGTCACCACGGGTGAACTCTGCAGGCTTTTGCGTTCGCGCTTACTCTGCGAACGTGCCACTGAAAGCATCTGTTCACTATTGAGATAAAGCGGATGATCCTCAAGGCTCGTCTTCTCAACACGTTCGATGTAATCCAGATCTGATGGCAGCTGATTCAGACCCGTGAGGCCTTCCCAAAGGGTCATTGCCTGCGAGAAATGCAGGTGGGCAAGCCGATATTTCTCTTCCCTGGATGCAGTCTCCTGCTGTGCAAGTAGCCAGTCTGCCCGCGCCACTTCACCGGCATCAAGGCGTTTCTTGATATTGGCTTCAAGAGCTCTGGCAGATTCCCATTGTTTCATTGCCAGCGCCTGCTCCGATTCCGCCTCGCGCAGGCTCCACACCGAATCCAGCACCTCGCTAGCAACTTGCCATTTCATGGCTGCCAGCTCCGAATCGGCCTGAGCCAGCATGTCCTCTGACAACTGTTGACTGGCTGATTTCTCACCGAAGCGCCAGACAGGTAATGCCAGCGTAGCCTCGTACTCTCGATAGCCATCCTGGCTGCCAAGCTCGTCAGACTTATACATAACCCCGACTTCAGGCGCATCGCTCAACAAGGCGCCGCCTTCGCGCGCCATGCCTTTGCCAACCTCGCGGCGGGCTTCTGAAAGACTTTCTTTCATCTGTAAATCAAAGGCCGAATTGATTGCTGCGGCCAGAGTCACCTCCGCCAGTGCTGGCGGTGAAATCAGGAGCAATGCAAACACACTCAGGGTGGATAGGTATCTAGTCGACATTATCAGCAGGTCCAGTTAAAGAATGGTGCGGACACTACCAGAAAACGATTAAATTGCTATGGGACAAATGTTCGTTGCCTCAATAAACTGAGTATTTTCAATTACTTTTTCAGGTTATCAAGGCCGAAGTAAGGCCACAGAAGAATTCACAGCAGACCTTTGGTGCTTGTGACTCAACAGAATTACACGATTGCACGCAGCGGCAAGAAGTCTTCATTCCGGTGGAACGGCAAGTACCTGCCGTTCGCCATAAACAGAAACAGCTCCCGATGGAGCTGCACTTGAGTAAAATTTAATCGCTATGCTTTCTTTCTTCTTGCAATGCCGATCAATCCTATAAGGCCGGAACCGATTAGCCAAACTGCGGCCGGAATTGGTACAGAAGATTCTGTAAGTGTATCTGTGGTGGCGAACGCAAAGCCAACTTCGTCATCACTAGCATTATAATCCAGGCCAATGAGTGCCGGAGTATATGAGAGAGGTAAATGACCAGGAATCGCGCTGCCGTCTGAAAGCCAGTTGGTCATCAGCTGTCAAAGCCAATGTCCATTCCTGACCACTTACCGTGATTCAATCGAACAAACATCAGCTGCCGGCTGTTTTCATCACGATCTGCACAATCATGACAACGAACAGAACAAAAAGAATCGCAAAGATGATACCGCCGATAATGAAATGGGAGAATTTTCCGTGTTCGAAATCACGCTGGCGATTGGCTTCTGACTGAACCCCGAACCATCCTGCAAGCAGGCTGCCAAGGAAACTCAGAGGCGTGATGCCACCTTTTTTCTTGCCCGATTCATCATTCATCTTTTCAGCCCCGGCCGTTCAAAACAGCTCAGTATATTAGCATTTACTTATATTTTACACAACGCGTATCTTGTTACAGCGCGAGTTGCTTGAGGTAGTTTTTAAAATCATCAGCCAGCTCATCATGCTGAAGCGCAAAATCAACAGTTGCCTGCAAGTACCCGATTTTACTCCCACAATCATAACGCCTGCCTTCAAAACTGTAGGCCAGGACCTGTTCATGTTCACGCAGCGCAGCTATGCCGTCAGTCAGCTGGATCTCGTCACCCGCTCCACGCTGTGTCGTTCTCAGCAGATCGAATATCGCCGGTGTCAACACATAACGTCCGACGATTGCCTGATCGGATGGCGCCTTTGACGGCGACGGCTTTTCGACAATCTGCTCCACCCGTGCAACCCTGTCTTCGATCTGTGCACCGGCTATCATGCCGTATTTTTCGCTGTCTTCAATCGGCACCGTCTGCGTGCCTATGATCGAAGCCTGGTACTTGTCGTAAACCTGCACCATCTGCTTCACACAGCCATTACCTTCATTGCGTATCAGGTCATCCGGCAGAATTACCGCAAACGGTTCACGCCCCACCGCCGGCTCGGCACAGAGTACGGCATGGCCCAATCCCAGGGCTTCTGCCTGCCTGATGAAGATACAGGCGACACCCTCAGGTATGACATCCTTGACGATCTTCAGCAGGCTGTCCTTGCCGCGGATGGCGAGTTCGGTTTCCAGTTCGTAGTTTTTGTCGAAATGGTCAATAATCGAGTTCTTGGTGCGCCCGACAATGAACACCAGCTTGTTGATGCCCGCCTCCACTGCTTCTTCAGCGCCGTACTGAATCAGCGGCTTGTCGACGATGGAGAGCATTTCCTTGGCGACAGATTTGGTGGCTGGCAGAAAACGGGTACCCAGTCCGGCGACCGGGAATACGGCTGTTTTTACAGAAGACATGCTAAATCCTTGATAAAAATAACTTTGCTTATAATTTTAGACTATTGAGCATCCCCGTGTTGAGGTAGCTATGTTATATTTTGCGCTTTCAGTAATAACACGAAATTATCATGACTTATGTTGTTGTAGAAAACTGTATCAAATGCAAATACACAGACTGTGTGGATGTGTGTCCAGTCGACTGCTTCCATGAAGGCCCGAACTTCCTGGTGATCGATCCGGAAGAATGTATCGATTGTACTTTGTGTGAACCTGAATGTCCCGCCGAGGCGATTTTTGCAGATGACGACGTACCTGCAGGGCAGGAACAGTTTATCGAACTGAATGCTGAACTGAGTACCGAATGGCCCGTGATCAATGCCAGTAAGGATCCGCCGGCCGATGCAGCCGAGTGGGACGGGGTAGAAGACAAGCTGCAGTATCTCGAGCGCTGATATGTCGAAAACGCTGTCCGCTGATATTCCGGTAGCGGAGTATGAGGACATCGTTAAACATGCAGCCCTCGCCCTGATAGAGGCGAATAAGGATAAATTACCTGATTTGTCCTCTGTCTGCGTATTTACCCCTACACACACCCTGTCCCGGCATCTGAGAACATGCATCCTGGACAATCTACCCGCAGCGCACGCTGCGGTAATCCCGCCATATATCGGCACCTTGCGCCGCTGGATCAATGACAACATCTCTCTCCCCGACAGCGATGTCAACATTCTGTCGGAGCAGGCGCGCCAGTTACTTTTTGTTGAGGCCCTGGCGGAACACCCCGCACTTTTCAAGGAAGAAAATAAATGGCAAGTCAGCTCGGCACTGCTGCAACTGTTTGATGAACTCGCATTAAACGAAACCGCCTTGCTTCGGCAAAGCAGAGAGCAGTGGATCGCAACACTTGGAAAAGCCTATGACTGTACAAGGTCAAACCATCACTTACTCCAGGAAGCTGAGCTCGTCTTTACTCTATGGCATGCGTGGCAGCATCAACTCAAGGCCTGCAACATGCTCGATGCGACAGGTGCATATGTAGAACGCCTCAGGCAGGCCAGTACGCAGATGAATAATGAACAGCATTATTTCCTGCTTGCGCCTGATCACCTGTGTCCATGTGAACAGCAGTTTATCAATACTGCTGCAGCGCTAAACATCTGCACACTGGTTGATTACACTAATATGGCCAATACTCCAACGGCAGATCCGCGAGCTTCAGCTGCTGAATTTATTAACGCTGCGTTTGACATTGAAACCGCCCCACTGGCACAACGGATTTCTTCCTACAAGCAGCGGAACATCAAATCATCATTACCTTTTTCCCTGTTTTATTCACGCGATGCGGAAACAGAAGCACGGGCCGTTGATCTTCAGGTAAGGCTGTGGTTGCTTGAAGGCAGGCAGAACATAGGCATCGTCTCGGAAGACCGTAAACTTTCCCGGCGTGTCCGCGCCTTGCTCGAGCGTGCGAATATATACATCCAGGATATTGCCGGTTGGTCATTATCAACGACCAGTGCTGCTGCTGTACTCGAGCGCTGGCTTGAATGCATCGAGGAGGATTTCGATTACCGCCCGATGCTCGACGTGCTCAAGTCACATTTCTACAGATCAGGGCTGGAGAATGATGCACAGCTTGAAACCGTCTATCGCCTGGAAAACGACATTATCCTTCACGAAAATATAGGACATGGCATCAAACGCTACCGGAAACAGCTGGAGTACCGCCTGCACCGCCTGGGCAGCTGGCCAGCAAGCACCTATGACAACATCGTTCATCTGCTCGAGCAACTGGACAAGGCATCGCTCTATTTACAACGTCTGCATCGCTCAAACAGGAAAGTCGGCCTCGACCAATATCTGGATGCACTCACTGCCAGCCTGGAGCAACTCGGCATTCTCACATCATATGCCGACGATGCCGCCGGTATACAGCTACTGAATGCACTGGAACAGATGCGCAACGGGTTGCAGCATGCCAATCCCGCCATGCCGTGGAATGACTTCCGTGTATGGCTGGGCATGACGCTCGAGCACCAGCTGTTCAGTCCACAAACGGCCCCTGCACCGGTGACGCTGATGAGTATGGACCAGGCAGAGTGCCAGCATTTTGATGCGCTGGTGATCGCTGCCGCCGATAAACAGCATCTACCCGGCAAACCGGAAGCCTCGCCCTTCTTCAACCAGTCTGTACGCTCATCTCTCGGGTTGCCGGACTGGCAACAACACCGTCGTAACAAACTGAAAAAATTCAAGCGCTTGTTACAGGCCTCCAAAGATATTCTGGTGACATGCAAGCACGAGGAAAATGGCGAGCCGGTTCCCCTGTCACCATGGATTGAAACATTGAGAACATTTCATTCATTGGCTCACACAGGCTCACTGAAGAATACTCGCCTGCAACAATTGCTGGAACAGAATACATCTGTGTTCATATGCGATACAGACAGGTTACCGGAAGAACCACGACAACCCCGGCCATCAATGCCAGTCGCGGCTGTGCCGGAAAAAATGTCTGCCAGTGCACATCAACGTCTGATCGATTGCCCCTATAAATATTTCGCCGGTGATGGCCTGAAATTAAAACCACCGGACGAAATTCGGGAGGAACTGCAAAAATCCGACTACGGTGAACGTGTACACAGGATCCTCAACGCTTTTCACAAGCCAGTGAAAAACCTGCCAGCACCGTTTGACGAAAAACTGACCAGGGAAAACAGAGACAGGGCCATTGACCACCTGAAAGTGATTTCAGAAGCCGTGTTCAAACAGGACACGGAAGATAACACCCTGCATCGCAGCTGGTTACACAGATGGACGCAACACATTCCGGCATATATTGACTGGCAAATAAAGCAACTGCAGGAATGGACCGTCAGCGAAACAGAAAAGCATTGTGAAGTCACCTTGAATGACATCGGTATTACGTTATATGGACGACTCGACCGCATTGATACGCATATCGATCACGCCGACCACCAGGCGATCATCGACTACAAGACAGGATCAACCGCCAGACAGGATGATGTCAATAGTGGCGAGGATGTTCAACTAGCCACTTATGCACTGCTCGCTGGCGACACCACCGGGGTGATGTATCTGTCGCTGGATGAAAGCAATGGATCAGTCAGAACCAGGGCGTGCCTGGAAGGTGAAGACTTGCGCTCGCTTACCCATGATGTGCGCGCAAGACTGCAAGTCATGATGAATATGCAACGTGAAGGCAACCCCATGCCCGCCTGGGGCGATGCCAGAACCTGTAGCTATTGTGATTTTTCCGGGCTTTGTCGCAGGAAAATCTGGCGCAACGAACTATGAAAGCCGCCGGCCTGAAAGACACAGCGGCCTTCTCAATTCAGTTCAAAAGGTGGTTACTGTACCGCGTACAACGATCCGTTGACGCTTGAGAAATAGACGACACCGTTATTGACAGTAGGTGATGAGTAGATCTTGTTGTCGGTGCGATATTTCCAGCGCAGTGTGCCGCTACCTGTATCAATTGCATACACATAGGTATCGGTGCTTCCGATGTAAACAGTTCCTGAAGCAACTACCGGCGCAGAGAACACCGGGCCTTCGGTTCTGAACTCCCACTGGCGAGTACCGGTGCCGGCATCGAATGAATAGACATAGCCATCCTTGCTGCCCACGATGATGCTGTCGTCATGTATTGCCGGTGAAGACAACACTTCGCCGGCCGTTTTCTTCTGCCACATTTCCTGGCCTGTTTTGATATTGATTGCATGCACAAATTTGGCATCGGTTCCAACATATACCTTGTCACCATCAACTGCTGGCGAGGAATGGATTTTCTGGTGTGCATTGAAGCGCCAGTATTCCTGACCGGAATTAATATCAACTGCAAACAGATAGCCGTTCATGGTACCGAAAAAAACATGATTGCCGTAAACCGCGGGTGAACTGTAGACACCGCCTTCAGCATTGAAGCGCCATTTTTCGTAGCCGGTTTTTGCATCGACCGCATAGACATGGCCGTCTTCACTGCCAACATAGACAACACCGTCGACAACAGCAGGCGACGATGAGACAGGCCCCTTGGTCGGGAACTTCCATCTTGTACCGTGCGTTTCGGCATCAATCGCATACAGGCTGTTGTCCCAGCTGCCTACATAGATAACGCCATCTACAAGGGCCGGCGTTGACTCGATGTTACCGTCAGTACGGAACTTCCAGTTTAGCAGGCCGGTATTCGCATCTACTGCATAGAGATAGCCGTCATTACAGCCCTGGTAGACTTCCTTATCACTGGCAACCGGCGATGCATATACTTTATCCGGTGTCGTAAACTTCCATTTCAACGCATCCAGCGTTTTTGGACCTGAACCACCGATAACACCACTGTGAGCCGGATCACTGCGAAACATGGCGCTGGTACCCGAACCACACGAGGTTAATGAAAGAGACAATACCGCCACACCGGCGATTAACAGGTATCTGTTAGACATTGTTAACTCCTGAACAACTTTTTAGTCTTGATTAGCCCGGATTGGATTTTTGCTTTTATTGACAGAAAGGATAGCGTACGGGGATAAAAACGCTATATTTTGGCCGCATTTTTGCGAATTACGATTTATCCGAAG
>JASFVM010000089.1:0-9051 GCA_050049835.1 Gammaproteobacteria bacterium | reverse complement strand
CACTAATAGTGTAGCTCAGATAGTGAAAATTGCTGTTTTTGACGCTTCCCCGGGATTCTCGCGCACCAGCCTTGGTACCAGATAACCGGGAAGCTCTTTTTGCACGGCAGCTATCAGTTCGACAGCCCGGGACTGAGAGACTTCGAAATGCATCGCACCTTTGACAGGGTCGAGCATATGTAAATAGTAGGGGAGTACGCCGGCTTCATACAGGCTTTTACTCAGGTCGATCAGTGCCGTCGGAGAATCGTTGATACCTTTGAGCAGTACACTCTGATTAAGCAGGGTCATACCTGAAGAGTGCAGTTTGTGCATGGCGGCATGTTCATCTGTACCGATTTCATTGGCATGATTGGCGTGGATCACAAATGTTTTTCGCAAGCGCAGATTTTGCAGTATAGCAACAAGTTCTGCATCAACGCGTGATGGCAGGACAACAGGAAGTCGTGTATGAACGCGTAACCATTTAATGTGGGGGATCTGCTCCAGCGCTATTAACAGCCGCCCCAGTTTCGCATTATCCAGTACCAGTGGATCGCCGCCGCTGAGAATAACCTCATGCACATCCTCGTGAGCCGACAGGTATGCAATGGCGTCCCCCCATGCTTTTTTACCCGGGTTGGCACTGGCGTACGGGAAATGGCGCCTGAAACAGTAGCGGCAATGGATGGCGCAGGCGCCGGTCGTTACCAGTAGGGCGCGCCCCCTGTACTTGTGCAGCAGTCCCGGTGTTGCCATGGCGTCAAGGTCGCCAACCGGGTCAGAGATGCCGTACTGACTGTTTTCAGCTGCCATCGGCAACACCTGTTTGAGCAATGGGTCGTCAGCATTGCCTTTTTGCATTTTGGCCGCAAATCCCCGCGGAACCAGCAGCCGGAATGCCGGTTGAGAGACCAGCTCGTCAGCCAGGTGGTGGAGATCAAGCTCTGCAAGCAGCTCATCAGCACAGGTAATGGCGTTGGCCAGTTCGAGTTGCCAGACCGAAGTCTGTTCGAAATTTAAAGACGTGATGTTCTGCATGCGTTCTGAGGGGGCGTGTGCTCAATACCTTATTCGGGTATCATTGCGCCCTGAATTAAACAGGTTAAAAGCATGGCATCATACAATACAAATGAATTCAAAAACGGATTGAAAATCATGCTCGATGGCGATCCGTGTACGATTACCGAAAACATCCTGGTCAAGCCGGGCAAGGGCCAGGCATTCAATCGTGTCAAGGTCAAGAATCTCAAAACCGGACGTACGCTTGAGCGCACTTTCAAGACCACGGAGTCGGTTGAGGCCGCCGATGTCGAGGACCGCGATGTGGAATTCCTTTACACAGACGGCGAATACTGGCACTTCATGGAGCCGGAAAGTTATGAGCAGCATGCGGCCGACAAGGTAGCGGTGGGCGATGCGGCAAAGTGGGTCAAGGGGCAGGAGACCTGTGTTATGACCCTGTGGAATGGCGCGCCGTTATCGATCACCCCGCCAAACTTCGTCGAACTTGCCGTGACCCGGACTGATCCGGGTCTCAAGGGTGATACGGCGCAGGGTGGTTCCAAGCCGGCAACACTGGAGACTGGTGCCGAGGTCAAAGTGCCATTGTTCATTGACGAAGGTGACGTGCTGAAGATCGACACCCGAACAGGCGAGTACGTTTCCAGGGCGTAGTCCGGCTATGCGCGACGGCTGGCAGCCAACAGCATCCAGAGACACAATGCGATTGAGAGCCCGATTGTTGCAAGACATTCGGGCTTTTTTTGAGCAACGCGGCGTGCTCGAGGTAGAGACGCCGTTATTGTCGACTTCGCGCTCAACAGACCCGCATTTAAGCAGTTTCCCAGTCCGCTACCGGCAACAGGAGCTGTATCTGAATACATCGCCCGAATACTGCATGAAACGCCTGCTTGCCGCTCATGGTGACGCGATTTACCAGATCTGCAAGTCTTTTCGCGATGACGAGCTGGGTCCCATGCATAATCCCGAATTCACCATGCTCGAATGGTATCGCCCGGATCTTGATATGTTCGGATTGATGAATGAGCTGGGCGACCTGATACAGGTACTGGCACGCAATAATGGCTTTGCTGATCACACGGTACAAATGATCAGCTATGCTGAAGCGTTCCGGCACGCAACTGGAATCAACCCGCATGTGACAACCGCGGAAGAATGCCGCCGTTGTGCCAGGCAACATGATATAGAGCAGCCGGTTGGTCTGGAGGACAATGTGGACGAATGGCTCGACTGGCTGTTGACCCAACTGGTCACGCCGGCATTCAGGACGGATGGCTTTACCTTTTTATATGACTACCCCCAGACACAGAGTGCACTGGCAAAATTATATACAAACCATGATGGTTATACGGTTGCTGCCAGATTTGAGCTGTTCTACGGCGAGATTGAGCTTGCTAACGGCTTTGATGAGTTGCTTGATGCAGGTGAGCAGCGGCAACGGTTCGAGTGTGAAAATCTGGCGAGACGGACCGCTGGGCAACCGCTATCGACTATTGATGAATACTTGCTGGCGGCACTCGAATACGGCCTGCCGCCCTGCAGTGGTGTTGCTCTCGGACTGGACAGGTTACTGATGCTATTTACCGGCACAGAGACGCTTGAACAGGTTCTGGCTTTCCCGTTTTCGCGAATTTGACAAAATTTTCTGGATTCCAACTATATTTAACTTGCAGAGCCTAGTTAATCTGTCTGCTATTTCTTTAGGTAAAAGTACTTGAAATCATTATTAAAAACAGGCATTCTGAAAGTAGTGTATAACGCAACGAAGCGAATCCCTCCCGCACTGCTTCGTCCAAAACGTGTACATTCTTCAGTAAATGACCATGAAGGGTAACTTCACGCATGTCGAAAACAAGCATATTTATCAGGATTTTTATATTCACACTCGGCTTCACGGCGACTGCGTCGCAGGCTGATAACATCGTCACTGTCGGCGTCGCACCGCATGGCGGTTACGTCATTCTCGGCGGTACCGTTATCCCGTTGAAGGAAGTCACCCTGTCAGCACAGATTCCAGGTGCCGTACAAACGATCGCCGGTGAAGAGGGCGACAGTTTCACTGCTGGAACGGAACTGGTCACTATCAACGACGATGAATTGCAGGCCAAGAAACGGGCTGCAGAAGCACAGCTGAGTGCAGCTTACACGGCGCTGCAAAATGCACAGGTGCAGTACACCCGGGAATTATGGAACCCGAGTATCTACAACCCGCGACCGATGGGTGGTATGGCATTCCCGAGCATGTTCGACTCGTTCTTTGATGGCAACAGGGGAACACCCTTTACCGATGGCAGTGACAAAGGTATAGAACGTCATGCCGACCTGGTCACCCAGGGTACGCAGGTACAGGCCGCGCGCTCAAGAATTCAACAGGCGGAATCTGGCATGCGTGAAATCGAAGCGAAAATCCGTGATGCCAAGTCAACCGCGCCGTTTGACGGCGTTATTACCGATAAACTGGTCGAGGTGGGTGATACAGTTCAGCCAGGTCAGCCGTTGCTGAAATTTTCCTACTCCAAGTTTCTGCGCATCCAGGCGGAAGTCCCGGCGCGCCTGGTGCCAGGTCTGCACAAGGACATGGTGGTACCTGCCAGGCTTGATGTCAATAACACCAAGGTCAATGCCCGCGTCGCCCAGATTGCGCCTAAAGCTGACAGACAGCAACACACGATTACGGTCAAATTCGACTTGCCCGAAGGAGTGCCTGGTGGTCCGGGAATGTATGCAGAAGTCATGATTCCGGACATTAACTCACCAACCCGAGCGCTGCCTGTCATTCCTAAATCGGCAATCATCAAGCGTGGAAGTTTGCCATCTGTAAGAGTGCTTGATGAAGAAGGAAAGCCCAAGATGCGCCTGATACGTACAGGTATCGAGCTGGATGCGAATCACGTCATTGTGCTTTCCGGTCTGGAGCCGGGTGAACGCGTTTTGACATCTGATGATTCGCCGGCTACCAAGTGGGACCAGCCGTAACGACTACGCCCGTTGCTGCAAGACAGGCGTAACCTGAAAAGGTATAGCAAAGGGTGCAGCACGGATGATTCACCGTTTAACCGGTGAATAACAAAAACCTGAATGAGTTAGACGAAGCATGGCAGACGAACAGGATAAAGACAAAGACAAGGCACAAACAACATCCGCCGGCGATGAGGCTTCTGATGATGTAGTACCGGGTGTGCCTGATACCGACGATCATCAACAGCATGAACTCGGTATAGCTGGGACGATTGCGAAGTCGTTTATCAACTCACCGGTGACGCCGATGCTGTTGATCGCTTCATTACTGATCGGCGTGATGGGGCTTATTTTTACCCCGAGGCAGGAAGACCCGAAAATTTCTGTGCCGATGATCGATCTCTATGTTTCCTACCCGGGTGCTTCCGTATACCAGGTCGAATCACTGGTCACCGACCCGCTGGAACGCCTGATGGACGAAATCCCGGGTGTTCGTCATACCTACTCGGCCACCGAGCGGGGACGCGCTGTGGTTACCGTACGTTTCTATGTCGGCGAGGATCTCGGCGAATCCATCGTCAAGGTGCATGACAAGATCCGTTCAAACATGGACAAGGTGCCGCCGGATGTGCAAATGCCGCTGGTGAAGCCAATTGCCATTGATGATGTGCCGACAGTGAGTGTCACCTTGTGGTCCAAGGAGGTCGACGACAGCACGCTGCGTATTCTTGCCAATGACGTGTTACAGGAACTGGGACAGGTCAAGAATACCGGTAAGGGCTTTGTCGTCGGCGGCCGCGCCGACCAGATCAGGATTGAAGTCCTGCCCGAGCGCCTGGCAGGCTATAACATCAGTCTGCAACAGGTTGCCAATACCGTCAGAACAGCCAATTCCGAATCCAATGTCGGTGCGGTTGAGGCGGGCAGTACATCGTTTACGGTCTATTCCGGCACTTTCCTCAAAACCGCGGATGCAATCAAGCGTCTTGTCGTGGGCACCTTCAACGGGGCGCCGATTTACATGCGTGATGTGGCCAACGTGTTTCACGGGCCGGAAGATGCCGAGCAGGTTTCCTATTTCTATGCCGGCCCGGCTTACGAAGGTGAGTACAAGGCTAGCGGCGATGCGGCTGTTACTGTTGCCATTGCCAAAAAAGAGGACACTAACGGTGTCACTGTCTCCAGGGATATTCTGAAGAAAGTCGAGGAACTCAAGGGCAAACTGATTCCTGACAACGTGCATGTCGAGATTACCCGCGACTACGGTAAGACCGCAAACGACAAGGTAAACGAATTGCTGCAGGCAATGTTTGAAGCCGCCGCCATCGTTGCCGTGCTGTGTCTGGTCGGTCTCGGTGCGCGCGCTGCGTTCGTGGTCATCACCGTTATCCCGGTCGTTATCCTGCTCACGATCTGGTGGGCGATGATCGTGGATTACACCATTGACCGTGTCAGCCTGTTCGCGCTGATCTTCTCTATCGGTATTCTGGTTGATGACGCAACGGTCGTCGTGGAGAACATTTTCCGTCACTGGTTGATGAAGGGGCGTACTACGATTACGGACGCAGTTGATGCGGTGCGTGAAGTGGGTAACCCGACAATTCTGGCGACTTTTACCATTATCGCGGCCCTGCTGCCTATGGGTTTTGTCAGCGGCTTGATGGGCCCCTATATGCGGCCGATTCCGGTACTGGGTTCATCGGCCATGTTTTTCTCGCTGATTGCGGCATTTATTTTCACACCCTGGTTTGCCCTCAAGGTGCGCCCCAGGTTGTCAGCGCTCGAAGCAGCAGAAAGACGAGAACAACGTACTCACAGAATTATCGGCAAGTTCTACCGGCCGATCATCATGCCGCTGGTGGAAAGCCGCAAGCTGGGCATCATTTTTCTTATATCCATCATTGCGGTTACCGCCGCAACCTGTTTGCTGTTCTACCCGACACAATGGGTGCCGGTGAAGATGCTGCCATTTGACAACAAGCCCGAGTTCAGTGTCATTATCAACATGCCGGAAGGGACGGCCATGCCGGTGACAGCCAACGTGGCACATGAACTTGCCGAAGCGGTAAAAACCATTCCGGAGGTTACCGCAGTACAGTCGTATGCGGGTACGGCCCAGCCGTTCAACTTCAACGGCATGGTGCGTCACTATTATTTACGCAGCAAGCCGTGGGAAGGCGACCTGCTGGTCATGCTGAAAGACAAGAACGAGCGTGAGCGCGGCAGTCACGCGATCGCTGTTGAAGCACGTTCGATTCTGACGCCGTTAGCAGAAAGGCTGGGCGCGAGAATCGCGGTTGTCGAAATGCCTCCCGGCCCCCCGGTGTTGCAAACACTGGTGGCCGAGATTCACGGGCCCGATGAAAAGACACGGCGCGAAGTCGCCAGAAAGATGACCGAGTTTTTCGAACAGGCAGAAGGCGTTGTCGACGTCGATAATTACATGACCGAACCATCCAATTACTGGCGCTTCGAAATCAATGTCGACAAGGCGGCACGGCGCGGCATTTCGGTGGAAAGCATCAACAGTTCACTGGCGATGGCTATGGGCGGCTACCATCTCGGCGACGTCAAGCTGGCTTCGGTGATCGAGCCAACCTTTATTGTGATCCAGGTGCCATTGGCAACACGTTCACAGGTCAGCCAGTTAAGCAACCTGCCGGTGATTAGTACCGCCGGCCATTCCGTGCCACTGGGTGAACTTGGCGATTTCGTACTGCAACCGGAAGAGCCGATTATTTATCACAAGGACCTGCGTGCCATCGAATACGTGGTCGGTGAAATGGAAGGCCGACTGGGTGCGCCGATCTACGGTATGTTCAATGTGGAGGAATTCACCGATGAATATACCACGCCGGACGGCGTCATCATGGAAGGCATGCCGATGAACCTGATCGGGCCGCCATCCGATGACAATGTGTCGGGTTTTGAATGGACCGGTGAATGGACCGTGACATTCGAGACATTCCGCGATATGGGCATTGCGTTTATGGCCGCACTGGTTCTGATCTATGGCCTGATCGTATGGGAATTCCGTGACTTTGCCATAGCCGGTCTGATCATGTCGCCGATTCCGTGCACCATGATCGGTATCGTGCCGGGACACTGGATCATGGGTGCCGAGTTTACCGCAACATCGATGATCGGCATGATCGCGCTTGGCGGTATCATTGTGCGTCAGTCAATTCTGATCGTCGAATTTGTCAAGATCGAGGTGGCCAAGGGTCGCCCCGTACGTGAAGCGGCAGTTGCAGGCGCCGAGATACGCATGCGCCCGATTATGATCACCTCACTGACCCTGATGGCTGGAGCCTGGGCCATTATTTCTGACCCGATTTTTCAGGGTATGGCAGTCAGCCTGCTGTTCGGCGCCGGTGTCGCTACGCTGATGGCCGTGCTGATTATCCCGCTGGGTTGTATCAGTGTGCGCAAGCGTTTCTACCTGGAGGAGGCCGGAGACTCTGCCGATATGGTGCTGAGTTCCAGGTATGAAGAGATCGAAGGTGAAACAGTCGAAGCTGTCGAAGAACAGGTTGCGGAATACAAAACACCGCTCTGGATGAGAATCTACAGTGGCGTTATCGGGCTGTTCGGCTGGATCTTCCTGATTCTGCGTTCTGTTTTCATCATGCTGAAAATGGCAGTGGGCGCTATATTGGGTAAATTCGGCGGGTCTGATGAACCTCCGTCACCGCCACCGGCATCCACGCCGCCGTCAAGCCCGCCGCCTGCCCCGGATTCCGGTGATTCGGCAGCGGCGGTTGAAAAACCGAAAGAAGAAAAGGCTGAGGTGGAAGAAAATACCAAATCGCAAGCCACTGCGGAGCCTGAAGGCGAGGCTGAGGTCAGGCAAACGGCGGCAGCCGGGAAGAAGGCTTCGCAAAAGAAAGAGACAGCTCCGGTTGAGAAGGCGGCAGCGGTTAAGAAGGCGTCTCCCAAGGTAAAAAGGGCGCCGGCTAAAAAGCCGGCTGCGAGCAAAGTCGAAGCAGAAGAGGCGAAACCGGAAGTGAAAGAGACCAGGGTTGAAGAGAGCCAGCCTGCAGAGGAGACTGAAGCAACAAGAAAACCGGCGCCTGCCAAAAAGGCGCCTTCCAAGAAAACCTCACCGCATGGCAGGCGAGGCATTCGCCTGAAGGTGGATAATGATTAAGGGGTGCATTATGCGTGTACTGACTCATGTATTTTCTGTCTGTATCCTGTCCCTGATAGTTCCAGTGGCGCATGCAGCGGATGAAATGCCAGCGGCAACGCTACCGGATACCTTCCCGGGCTCGGGCGGGTTTCCTCAATATGATGGTGACAGTGACCTGCCGCCAGCGTATCCCGAATGGTCGGATCATTTCAGCAGGACAGAAGTAGTACCGCTACCGCCTCCCGGGCCCTATATGTCTTCGGCGCTGTCAGGTGTTGCGGTGTTTCCGGACGATAGCGGCGGATTGCGAGATGAGTTCAGGGGAGAGCAAATGCGGTCACCGTTCTTCGAGGCCGACATGCCCTGGCCGGAATTACCGGAGAGGGCGCGTCCCGAACCCTGGATCCCGGAAGACGGTGAATATCATTTCGTGCCGGAAGAGGTTGTGCGGGAGCTGGAATCGCAGACATATGACAGAAGGCCTGAATTTCCGCGGTATCAGTCATATCCGGGTTATCCGCCGCCACCACCGGCAAGGTGGCCCTATTATGGATATCGCTGATACGGATAATAATTGTTCAAAATTAAACTAACATTGTGTTGAGGGAATTAAACAATAGTTAGTGATAGCAATGAACAAGGTCAGCATCGGTGTTTCATTAATCCTGGTTGTATTTCTGGGAAATGCAATATCCGAAGTATTTATCCGAGAGGACCATTCAGCTCAGTATCAACGTGCTGACCAGATGTTATTGGCGGGCTCCGGTGATAATCCCTGGGCCCTGCCTGACCCGAGAGAGCAGAGAGGCAGATTGCCTTCGTACATAACGAACCCAAAATATCCAACAAAAGAGGATATCGAGACCAAGCTGAATCATGATAACAAGGCGCAACAGGACAGGAGGACAAACACGCAGCAACAGGGCCAAGTGCCTTATGGAGCGCCTGGGTTGCCACAG
>JASFVM010000088.1:0-9130 GCA_050049835.1 Gammaproteobacteria bacterium | reverse complement strand
AATGCGGTCATGCAGCCCGTTGTGCTGGACTGTACATAATCGCGACCCGAGACAAGCTGTCGTTGCTGAAATCAATTCCAGGGACTGGCTGGTGACCAGTCAAATCTTCTCACTGCAGAACCCGGGGGTTGGTCTGTTGTGCTGTATGATGAATTTGCCCCGGAGTAATAGGTCAGCCCGGACTGTGTGTTGCGCCGGCTGTCCGCGAACGTATTGCCCGGTTTCGAGATATTGGTGCCGCCATTCTTCGCTGTGAACGTTGGCGCAGCCGCCTTGTACGCATCGTCTCTGTAACTCGCCGAGGGAGCCCATATATTCGAATTGTCTCGCGGATATGGAGCAGCGTGCGCCGGTGAAGCATTATTGTCCTTCATGTATGAGTACAGATAGGTATTGGGGTCCAGGCTGCCAGCTTCGGCTGATTCACTGTTCGCAGTACCCGCCCCCTCATCCGGAGGGTTAACTGATGACATGCCCGCTTCAGCGCCGTAGTTCGAATAGGGCGTGTGTGGCTTCCTGATTTTTTTATCGACAGGTTTTGAATCTTTAAATCCAGGCAGATAATAATAATTAACCGGGTAAGCATTTACTGGCGCAGTGTTGACCGGTCGATCCCTCGTCTGCGGATTCAGGCTTGCAGGCGCCTGTGCTTCAATTGCTGTATGTGCAGAAAGATTGTTCCATATAACTGCAACCCCGGTCTGGTTCGTGTCCATGGCGGACGTCGGTGCCGTACTGTGGAAATGAGCGCCAGCCGGTACGTCATGCTCGCCAGTATGTCTGTCCGCGTTGGCAGAATAGGCCGGGACATACTTGCGGTTGAGACTGTCTATGACAGGATCAAGCGAACCCCACAATGCGTTCTCTTCGTTGCTCCCATGGCCATAAGCTATCGCTGCATCATTACGCCTGTTTGCATATGCTGACACGGCAAGCGTGGCGTCATCCCTGTCATCAGTGTACGCGGACAGTGGCGCAGCCACGCCTGACTTGATGTTAGCATTTGCCGGGTATGTATCATCAGCAAATCGCCTGTAACTCGAATAGGCGGCATGAGGTCTCGCAGTATAAGCTGATTGTTTTAATGGCATCGGGCTATAGGTATGTATTTTGCCCTTCCTGCTCATGGTTACCAGTTCATCGCCGAGAAACCCGTAATGGTAACGAATGATCTTGTTGCTGCCTTCTGCCCTCGCCTCTATCGTTGTCGGCGTTTTGATTAATATTCCGTTTGCATAGCGGTTATTGCCGTCATACCAGATGAATTTATCGCCTCTGATGCCCAGCATCTCTCCGTTATCCCCGATCCACAGACCATTCAATCGTGTTTCCGGGCTGCTGCTGTAGCGGGAACGCGATCTATCGCGAGCATAATCCAGTCTCGTGGTATTTGCCGACCATGCGGTCGGATTCAGGGTATAACCATCCTGACCCGGTTGCTGGTTAATCGACGACGGGTCAGAGTAAGGCTGACTATCCAGGCCCGGGGCTGATTCAAACACGGTATTCGGCGACATCGGTATGTTCGGGTAACCGGACGTGTACGGCCAGCTATTGAGGCCGCTGTATGGCGTATTCATGGTATTCAACGGATTGGACCAGGGATTCATCCATTGACTGCTCCAGGCATTTCCCCACGGGTTGTTCACGTAACCGCCCCAGGGATTGTTCACGTAACCACCCCAGGGATTGCTCATGTAGCCGCCCCATGGATTATTCAGCCTGTTGCCCCGGAGACCACCCCAGGGACTGATCCACGAGTCTGACCAGCCTGTACTCCAGGGATCGTTCCACTGATTACCCCATCGACTGTACCAGGGATCTTCCCACGAACGATAGCGATCACGATAAGGCGTATAATCAAAACGATTACCGTAATAACGGTCGTAGGGACTGTCCAGGTCATCCCAGTAGTCAGTGTAACGTTTATTTGTGTAATAACCGGCTCTGGCAGGATAGCCATAATGCGAGCGAGATCGGGGATTGTATTTGGCTGTAACCATGCGGTTATAGGGATTGCCATCATGGACCAGCCGGCTGGGAATTTGTTCGAGAACGCCCATCGCAACCATCATATTCAGGGACATCTCGACCATCGGTATATTGTCATTATACCGGTAGTATTTCAGACGTGCTTCAACAGTATTGGCCTTCGCCAGCAATATTGAAAGCAATACTGTTGATATTATTGTTTTTGTAACAGTAAGCATTCAGTACAACATCTTGGTGTTTACCAAGGTTAGATAGCTACATATTGTACCTCTTAATTACTAAAAATCAAATACCTGCAAGCGAAACTTTTAGCAGGAAATCAATACTATCAACTACGTTTCTGAATAGCGTGTAATTATTCTTTCGCCTGATAAGCCAGGTAATCAGCAATGTAAAGATTCCGGACTGCTGCTCTGGGGAAGTGACGCTGGCAGAATAAATGTATAAAAAAAACAATAAATTAGGATATTTCAACTGAGGCCTGATCAGGGTGCCGATAACTCTATTGCAACTCCGCCCTGCTCGGTTGATAAACGGCTCAACATCTGAAAAAGTTCTTCCCGCTCACCACTGTCACATACCCACTGCTGACTGTCGGCATCATAATCAAAATGAAACCCGCCGGACCGTGCTGCCATCCATAACTGTATCGCGGGTGGCTGTTTGCTGAATATTATTTTCGATCCGTTGTCGAATTCGAGGGTCAGCACGCCGCCAACTTCTTCATAATCGATATCAGCACCACTGTCATCGATCGCATCCTGGATGGCCGCCATGGTTTGATCGGCCAGGTTATGAAAATCATTTTCGTTCATTTGTTACATCTTCTTGCGAATCAGCTCATTGACCTGGGCCGGATTGGCCTTGCCTTTGGATGCCTTCATCACCTGCCCTACGAAAAAGCCCATTAACTTGTCCTTGCCGCCCTTCAGCTGCTCAAACTGCTCGGGATTACCGGCGATGACTTCATCGACCATGGCTTCTATGGCGCCACTATCCGTAATCTGCTTCAGCCCCCTGCTCTCGATGATTTCATCCGCACTGCCTTCACTGTTCCACATCGCATCCAGCACATCCTTGGCAATTTTACCTGAAATGGTATTGTCCTTGATGCGGTTGATTAACGCTGCATAGGCACCGGCCCCGACTTTTGACTCGCTTATATCCAGCTCTTCCTTGTTGAGCCGTGCAGCCAGTTCACCGGTTATCCAGTTAGCCGACAACTTGGCGTCACCCGTTCCTGCAACAACCGCTTCAAAAAAATCGGCCTGCTCGCGTGAGCTTGTCAATACAGCGGCATCGTATGCAGACAAGCCGAACTCATCCATGTAGCGCTGTTTCTTCTGTTCCGGCAGTTCCGGCAGTTCACTTTTCACCTTTTCGATATAAGCATTATCAATAACAACCGGAAGCAGGTCGGGATCAGGGAAGTAACGATAGTCGTTGGCCTCTTCCTTGCTGCGCATGGAACGTGTTTCATCCTTGCCGGCATCGTACAGGCGTGTTTCCTGTACAACTTCGCCACCATCTTCAATCAGGTCAATCTGGCGTTCGATTTCATGGTTGATGGCTCGCTCAACAAAACGGAAGGAATTGATGTTCTTGATCTCGGTGCGCGTGCCGAACTCCTGCTGACCTTGCGGACGTACTGAAACATTGGCGTCACAACGGAAGGATCCTTCCTGCATATTGCCGTCACATATCTCGAGATAACGCACCAGTGAATGCATTTTCTTCATATAGGCAACGGCTTCGGCCGCTGAACGCATGTCCGGTTCGGACACCACTTCCAGTAACGGCGTACCGGCCCTGTTCAGGTCGATGCCGGTCATGCCGGCGAAATCCTCATGTAATGACTTGCCCGCATCTTCTTCCAGGTGAGCGCGGGTAACACCAATGCGTTTGGTCTCGCCGTTTTCCAGCTCGATATCGATATGACCCTTGCCGACGATGGGTAACTCGAACTGGCTTATCTGGTAGCCCTTGGGCAGATCAGGATAAAAATAGTTCTTGCGCGCAAAAACGGAACGATGAGCAACATCAGCTTCGATTGCCAGCCCGAACTTGGTCGCCATGTGTACCACTTCCTTGTTCAATACCGGTAAAACGCCCGGCAGTGCAATATCAACCGCGCAGGCCTGCGTGTTCGGCTCGGCGCCATATGCCGTGCTTGCGCCCGAAAATATTTTCGATTTAGTTGCCAGCTGGACGTGAATTTCCAGACCAATAACAGCTTCGTAATTCATAATCTTCAATTTAACGCAAAGGCGCAGAGGCGCAAAGAGCGCAAAGGAATTTGAATTGGATATCTGAACTTTCAGCTATTTCGCGGTGACCCGGGCAAGAACCGCTGTTCTCAGGATCAATGCCAAAAGCAGGATGAAACCAGGAATATTGCGATATAAACATAAAATATCTCTGCGTACTCTGCGTCTTCGCGCCTTTGCGATTATTTAAAACTGTCCGGTATCTGTTTATGCCAGCCGGTTTGTTGCTGGTATTGATGTGCCACATTCAACAGGCGACTTTCTTCAAAATAGTTGCCGATAATCTGCAAACCGACAGGCATGCCATCGGCAAATCCTGCGGGCACCGACATCCCGGGCAAACCGGCAAGATTTACTGCAATGGTGTAGATATCAGACAGATACATCGAGATCGGATCTTCAGCTTTCTCGCCGATGCTGAATGCCGTACCCGGTGAAGCCGGCCCCATGATGACATCAACATGTTTGAAAGCTTCCTTGAAGTCATCGCTTATCAAGTGTCGCAGTTGCTGTGCCTTCAGATAATAAGCATCGTAGTAACCTGCAGACAAGGCATAGGTGCCAACCATGATGCGACGTTTAACTTCAGCACCGAAACCCTCTCCCCGTGAGCGCGTATATAAATCGTAAAGATCGTTTGGATCATCGCAACGGTAGCCGTAACGCACGCCGTCAAAGCGGGACAGGTTGGCCGAGCATTCAGCCGGCGCAACCACGTAATAAACAGGCACAGACAACCCGGAATTGGGCAACTCGATCTCGACAAGCTCGGCGCCCATATCCCGGTATTGATCCAGTGCCGTCTGGATCACGGCCCTGACATTATCATCCAGTCCTTGATCAAAATATTCCCTGGGCAGGCCGATACGCAGTCCATTGATGGAACTGTCGAGCCCGGCACGGTAGTCAGGGATTTCTATCTCCAGGCTGGTTGAATCCTTTTCATCAAAACCAGCCATCTCGTTCAATATCAAGGCACAATCCTCTGCCGTCTGCGCCATTGGACCACCCTGATCGAGGCTGGATGCGAATGCGATCATGCCGTAACGCGAAACCAGGCCGTAGGTTGGCTTCAGGCCTGTGATTCCGCAGAGCGAGGCGGGCTGCCGAATCGAGCCACCGGTATCGGTACCGGTAGCGGCCGGAGCAAGGCGGGCTGCAACTGCAGCAGCAGAACCTCCCGATGAGCCGCCAGGCACGGTACCGGTATTCCATGGATTTTTCACCGGACCGTAGTAACTGGTTTCGTTGGATGACCCCATGGCAAATTCATCCATGTTGGTTTTACCCAGAGTGACAACACCGGCCCGCTTCAGTTTGCTTACTACTGTTGCATCATACGGCGAAATAAAACTGTCCAGCATTCTCGAGCCGCAGCTGGTTTTGATGCCCCGGGTGCAAAAAATATCCTTGTGGGCAACAGGTATGCCGGTCAAGGAAGCTGCGCTACCCTGCATCAACAGCTTGTCAGCTTCTGCCGCCTGCGCCATTGCCTGCTCTTCAGCCAATGTGATAAAGCTGTTCAGTGACGCATCATGCTGTTTAATACGCGACAGAAAATGGCCGGTCAGCTCGGTACTGCTGATTTCGCCCGATTGCAACAGCGATGAAAGCTCAGCCAGTGTGTGATGGTGAAAGTTACTCATTACGGTGACCTGTTTATTCGATAACTTTCGGAACCAGGTAGAGACCATCCTGGGTTGAGGGCGCCACGCTCTGGAATTCTTCTCGTTGATTGCTCTCGGTGACGATGTCTTCACGTAAACGCTGGACAACATCGAGCGGATGCGACATGGGCACCACACCCTCGGTATCAACCGAGCTCATCTGTTCAACAAGGTCGAGAATATTCGACAGGTTGGTGGCATACAGGGGCACATCGGCTTCATCAATCTTCAGCCGGGCCAGTTTGGCAATCGCCTTTATATCATCTGCATCAAGTGACATGGACTCTCCACACGCGGCTTTGAACGACCGCAATTTATCAGGCTCAAATCAGCATCAATTACGAGAGGCGCGATGTTAGCACAAACGCGCCCCCGACTCTGCCGAAACAGGGTGTGACAAGTCGCCATGGTGGGGATTTTGCTTGCCCTGCAGGGTTGCGATTGATAGAGTACGCGCAGATTTTGGCCAAATCCGTTCAAATGGCCTATATATTCATACCATAACTATAATAATTACATAACTACACTCTTTTACAGGTATTCCTACACATGTTTGTAAACCGTATTCGGGGACTATTTTCCAACGATTTATCAATTGACCTCGGAACCGCAAATACACTGATTTATGCTCGCGGCAAGGGTATTGTGCTCGACGAACCTTCAGTTGTCGCAGTTCGCCAGGACCGTGGCCCGGGCGGCCCCAAATCGATTGAAGCTTATGGTAAGGAAGCCAAGGGAATGCTTGGTCGTACCCCGCAAAACATTACCGCCATCCGCCCGATGCGAGATGGTGTTATCGCCGACTTCAACATTACCGAAAAAATGCTGCAGCACTTTATTCGCTCCGTGCATGAATCCCAGGTTCTGCGCCCCAGTCCGCGTGTGCTGATCTGTGTTCCTTGTGGCGCAACCCAGGTTGAACGCAGGGCAATCAGGGAATCTGCAGCTGGCGCGGGTGCCCGCAAGGTTTACCTGATCGAAGAACCGATGGCTGCAGCGATCGGCGCCGGCATGCCGGTTGACGAACCGCGCGGCTCAATGGTGCTTGATATCGGTGGCGGCACATCGGAAGTTGCTGTTATCTCCCTGAACGGTATTGTGTATGCCGCTTCCGTACGCGTGGGTGGTGACCGCTTCGACGAAGCCATTATTTCCTATGTGCGCAGGAACTACGGTATCCTGATCGGAGAGGCCACGGCTGAAAGAATCAAACAGCAGATTGGCAATGCCTATCCCGGCCAGGAACTGCTCGAGATCGAAATCAAGGGCCGTAATCTTTCAGAAGGTATTCCGCGCAGCTTCTCGTTGAACAGCAACGAAATCCTGGAGGCACTGCAGGAACCGCTGCACGGCATTGTCAGTGCAGTAAAAACCGCACTGGAACAGACACCGCCGGAACTGGGCGCTGATGTTGCTGAACGCGGTATTGTACTGACTGGCGGCGGCGCATTACTTAAAGACCTCGATCGCCTGTTGATGGAAGAAACCGGCCTGCCGGTCGTAACAGCCGAAGACCCGTTAACCTGCGTTGCCCGTGGCGGTGGCCGCGTACTCGAACTGATCGATCAGCATGGGGGTGATTTTCTCGCTGTCGAATAATGGCGGTGCCATGCCGCCCCATGAACGAGCCTGTCTCAGGTTTCTGAACCTATGCAAACGCTGTTTCTAAGAGGCCCGTCCGCCACCCTGCGAATGATTGTTCTCGTCATCATATCCATTGTGTTGATGACGATTGATCATCGATGGCAACATCTGGATGCAGTCCGCAACACCCTGTCCTATCTGCTTTACCCGGTAGAGTATGTCGTTGACCTGCCGATCCGGCTTTATTACTGGAGCGAAGTGACGCTGAGCAGCCACCAGGCCCTGCTACGGGAAAATCGCCAGCTCAGAGACATGCAATTGCAAAGCCGTGTGCAATTACAAAAACTGGATATTCTGGAAAAGGAAAATGAACGGCTGCGTCAGCTGCTGAGTGCTACACCAAAAACAACGGAAGATCATCTGATTGCAGAAATCGTGTCCGTCGATGTTGACCCCTATCGTCACTTTATTGTGTTGAACAAGGGATCGAAAGATCGCGTGTACAAAGGCCAGCCAATCATTGATGCCAATGGCGTGATGGGGCAGGTCATATATGTCAACGCCATGACATCGACCGCCATGCTGATTACAGACGTCAGCCATGCCATTCCGGTGCAGGTCGATCGCACGGGACTGAGAAGTGTGGCCTTTGGTACCGGCCAGACCGATTACCTGGATCTCAGGCACTTGCCCCACAATGCAGATATCCGGGTTGGCGACAAACTCATATCATCCGGACTGGGCGAAAGATTTCCCAGAAATTACCCGGTTGCCGTGGTTACAGACATCGATCGCAATACCGGAGAAACATTTATTGGCGTGCGCGCCGAACCACTGGCGCAACTTGATACCAGTCGGGAAGTATTGCTGGTGTGGGCACAGAATTATAAGCAGCCCGCAGCTGAAACAGAGGAGGAAACGGCTGAAGCGGCTGAAGCGGCTGAAACAGAGCAGGAAACTACCGAACCGGTTGAAACATCAGCTGACACCGCCGAGGAGCCTGCCAATGTCGAGTAACCTGAAGGTTGCCAGCCTGACGATCTTTGTCGCATTCATGCTGACCATCATGCCCTTGCCTGACTGGGCCATTGAGTTCAGGCCTGACTGGGTAACGCTTGTCATCATTTACTGGGCCATGGCACTGCCAGCGAGGGCCGGCGTCACCATCGCCTGGCTCGCCGGCCTGATGCTGGATGTCAGCCACGGTGCGATTCTTGGCCAGAACGCCCTAGGGCTCGTGCTGGTTATTTATATCGTTCACATTCAACATCAAAGGTTACGTGTTGCCTCGCTGGTACAGCAGGCCATTGTGATTTTCTTCCTGCTCCTGTTAAAACAACTGATAGTACTCTGGGTGAGCGGCATCGTCGGACATGCACCCGACACCTGGCTGTTCTTCATGCCATGCGTTAGCGGTGCATTGCTGTGGCCATGGATATACATCATCATGCGCGACCTGCGGCGCAAGTTCGGCTACCGCGCGCAATACTGAATTTTTTTACCGCAGAGGCGCTGAGACGCAGAGTATTGTTAAACAGGCTGATGTGAGCGGCCGTTCATGTCACTTCCGCGAAAACAGAAGCCCTGCTGCTTCGATAAAACCATTGTTAAAACGTTTAA
>JASFVM010000087.1:0-9137 GCA_050049835.1 Gammaproteobacteria bacterium | reverse complement strand
ACTTTCTCTTCTGAAAGCCAGGACATTATCGCCGTGCCGTAGCAGAATAACCAGCTATCGGCATGATTGGCGCGATAGTGCCGGGGATAGCCAGTTGCTCTGGCAAGCCATGCAACGTGATCAAAGTTTCCGCTTCAGCCTGATGGCCCTGGTAATGTGTATCGCCTGTTGTTTTGACGCTTGCTCTGACGATTTTAGCCGAATGAATCCTGGGTGATACTGTCATACCAGCCACGTGCATAACGTGCTTCCTGCTGGCGATACGGCGCGTCTGTATCCAGGGGGCTGACACCGCCGCCGGTCTTGTAGATGCCATCAGACTCGCTAAAGCGGTACACTGCGGCGACCGATATTCCGTAATCCGGTGCGACCAGGCTGTAGCAAGTGTTGACATAGGATGGGTCAGGCATATTTGTCCCTCTCAGTGAAGTGACAATTGCCGCGGCGCAAACCTTGCCCTGGCTGTTCGCGGCAAAACCGGACTTCGGCATCTTGCCTGCAATGCAGGCATCACCGATAACGTAGATGTCCTTATGCACTGTGGATTCGAAGGTTCTCTGGTTGACGAAGCACCAGCCATCGTTGTTAGTCAGGCCGGCCCTTACTGCCACTGCGCCAGCCTTCTGTGGCGGGATAAAATTGACGACATCGCCCTGATGGGCATCGCCCGATTCTGTGTGCAGCGTTCGTGTCGTTACGTCCACTTCATAAATACGACCGCCGTTACTGGCGCCGACCCATTCAATCATTCCCGGGTATAGCTGATCCCAGGCCTGCATGAAAAGAGCCTGCTTGGAGAATTTATCCTTGCCATCAAGTACCAGGATCTTCGATTTCGGCTTATGTTGTTTAAGGTAATGTGCAATCAGGCTTATGCGTTCATAAGGTCCTGGTGGACAGCGGAAGGGATTGGCCGGAGGTGCAATGATAACGACACCACCGTCCTTCATCGATAGGAGCTGGTTTCTCAGTAACGTGGTCTGCGGCCCGCCTTTCCATGCATGGGGTATGCTGCTGGCATCCTCTGCCTGCATGCCCTCGACATTCTCCCATTTGAAATCAATGCCGGGCGCGATTACCAGACGATCGTATGCAAGCTCATCGCCGTTATCGAGGGTGAGTTTCCTGCCGGGCGCATCAACATCAAGCGCCATCGCATGAATGACATTTATCCCGCGGTTTTTATGTGCGCTGTAATCATGCGTGATGGCGTCCATCTGTTGTATGCCGGCAATGACCGTGTTGCTGAAAGGACAGGTTATATAGCGTGTTGATGGTTCGATCAGCGTAATATCAATCTGACTGTCGAATCGTTGCAGGTATTTGGCACAGGTCGAACCGCCGAAGCCACCGCCGATAATGATGACTTTGGCCCTGTCCGGCGATTTACTGCAGGCGGGCAGCACACCGGCGGCGGCAAGAACACCACTGCTGCCGATCAGCTTGATAAAGTTTCTGCGTCCTCGATTTTTCATCAGAATCTCCTAGGGCAAACTGGAAAAATACTCGGCAATCAGCTGTATTTCCTCGTCTGTGTAGCCTGTTGCATGTCGTCCCATAACGGTTGCAGGCCGGTTGCCTTCACGGAAATCTGTTAGTGCCTGCGTAATAAATTCAGCTGATTTGCCATAAATGCTGGGTATTGCACCGGGGCTTTTGCCATCGGTCCCATGACATGCGGCGCAGGAGTTACTTAACATGGCGCCCCGTGTGATCTCTGTCGCATGTACATGCACGCTTTCCAGCAAGCATGTGATCAGTAATATAAAAAGCAATGATCCCGACTTACGAATGGACATAGTGTCAACCTTTGTATAGATGGATTGATCAAATAGATAGTCTGCAACAAGTTCGCACTTTAACAATGACCTGCATCAATTAAATATCGCATCAGGATAGCAATATCGGTGTTTGTTGAAATACTGATATTGCAGTCTGATTATTGCTTCCATCGCCAATTCATTTATGTATACTGCTGGATGGTAACCACCGTTCTGGGGTAATGTGCTATGAAACAGCGCAGCATGATTCAGAAAGTATTAATGGCAACTGCCGTTATCAGTTATATAGCTGCTATTGGTTGTGGTATAGCTGCCGGATATTTAAGTGATGGCTCCGCCAACCCTGTAGTGGCCAGCATGATGGCAAGCGTAGTGTTTTTCGTCGGTGTCGGTATTGTTCTGCATGTGATTGGCAGCGCCAATTTGCCGAGCTTGAAGGTGGGACGAGGAAGAACATGAGTATTTCGCTTTAAGGCTCTGCAGAATTATCACGCCGTGATGCATGCCGTTTTTCATGCATCCAAATATCAGGTATTCCTCTGGTCAGTATCGCCAGCTTGTTTCATCTGAGTTCAATCCTGACTGTTTTAACATCTTTGCCGCCTTCTTCAGCGCTATCCAGGTAATGAAGTTCAATGGTGTCACCCGCCCTCTTCTCCATCAGTATCAGCTTGAAGTCAGCGAAGTTTTCAATGGTCTGTTCATCTATGCCGATGATCACTGCACCCTTCTTCAGGCCGGCATCTTCAGCTGCGCTGTTGTATGAAAAGTCCTTTATCACGACAAGTTTGCCCTGAGATTCGAGGAAGGCGCCAATGAGTCCCACCGGCTCGAGTTCCTGTTGAGCCGAGATGACCAGGTAATCAGCGATATCTGCGGAGACAGGCAGTAGATCCTCCGATACCAGCACCGAACTGTGTTCAGCATCCATGCGTCGTTGCAGACGGTTGGGGATGCCAGAGCCAAACATAATGTGTCCACTGCCGGCGAAGATGAGCATACGCTGATCCGGATTGTTCTGCAGGTACTCGGCTGCGCGTTCGGCCATGCTTTCATCCCAGGTAAGCTGGCCGCGCAGGAAGTCCTCGAATTCACCCGGATATTCGGGATGCAGTTCGAACATATCACGCAGATACTGTTCATATTTCTTGTCAGACCAGTCATAGTCGGCGGGCAGTTGTTGTTTCAGCTCATCGGACAGATCATCGAATCCCGAATGGCTCAACGCAGTCATCAATTCTCGCGATGCATTGAGTGCAATAACCGGAATGCCCTGTTCGCGCGCATACTGAATAATCGGTCGGTATAAACGATAATCATAGTTCCAGCGATTGAAATAATCGGTTAAATGCAGCATTTCCTTTTCGGTGATACGTCCGGCAATATAATCGTCAAGATGTTTCTGAAAAGGCTGCTGGAACCACTCAACCCCCAACGCAAGTTTTGGCGATATTTGATATAAATGTTTCAATATCTCGAGCTGTACCAGGTGGTGATCGTATCGTGTGTGTGTTTCGCCAACAAAAACAACGCGTGAGTTTGCTAGTTGCTCGACTATTTGTGTCAGTGGGCTGGTTTTTTTAAGGGTAACAACGGGTGGATCCATTTCACGCGTATCTTCCGCTTGCTGTATACGCGAAGCCGCCGGGAGATCCCGGCTGAAAAATATTACCGCAACGGCAACGATGACCAACAGCAGAATACCTGTCGATACAGGCGATAACCCGGGGTTCAGATAATGATGAGACTTGATCAAAGCATGTTCTGGTTTGCCCATTACAGGTATTCCTGGTTGTTTCTGATTCTTGTTCTGACAGCTTCTGTCAATGTCAGCGCTGAAATCATCCATCACGAACTGCAGGTCAAACTGTACCCGCAACAGTCCCGCATGTCTGTGATTGATGACATGCAGCTGCCGGCAGAGACTGACAGTGCTGACTTCACGTTGCGCAGCAGTTTTACCGTTGTCGCGCCAGGTGTTGAACTCATTGTGCGTGGTCAATCAGCAGATGGTCGCTTGCGCCACTACCAGATTAACAGACTGCCTGCAGACGGGAAGGTTCAGCTTCTTTATGAAGGCAACATACTATCAGACAGTGTTCAGGGGCCTTTCGGTATGCCTGATTCAGTTCTGGACGGTGACACTGTTTATCTTGGGGGTGGCAGCTACTGGGTGCCTCGTATCGAGGATTTTCCCCGCTGTCGCTTCAGAATGATCGTCTCTGCACCCCTGGACTGGGAAATAATCAGTCAGGGCATGCGATCTGTGCAGGATGATGCTGTTATTTTTGATATGGCGCATCCGCAGGAAGAAATTTACCTGGTGGGTGGACCCTACAAACGATTTGCACAAACGCATGACAGCGTTGAACTTGAGGTTTACCTGTATGAGGGCGACACCGAGCTTGCCACAAGCTATCTGCAGGCAAGCGCGAATTACATCAGTTTGTACAGTGACTGGATCGGCGCCTATCCTTATACCCGGTTTGCGGTGGTGGAAAATCGCTGGCAGACCGGTTATGGCATGCCCTCTTTTACCTTGCTCGGCTCCCGGGTGATTCGTCTTCCTTTCATTCCTGATACATCCCTGCCGCATGAAATTCTGCACAACTGGTGGGGCAACGGGGTATATATCGATTTCTCCAAAGGTAACTGGAGTGAAGGCCTGACAGCCTACATGTCCGACCATTACAGCAATGAGCAACAGGGCAAGGATGCCGAATACCGGCGTAAGGCGCTGGAGCGCTATGTCAACTTTGCAGCTGAAGGACGCGATTTTGCGCTTGCTGATTTCAGTTCAAGGCATGACGAAGCCAGTCAGGCAGTGGGTTACAGTAAATCCCTGATGCTGTTTCATATGTTAAGACGGTTCGGCGGGGATGAACTGTTTAATCAGGGTATCAGGCATTTCTGGCAGCAATACCAGTTCAGGCCTGCTGATTTTCCCGATGTTATCAAGGCATTGTTTCCTGGAGCTGATGCGGAATATAAGGCTTATATTGAACAGTGGCTCTACCGAACCGGTGCACCTGAAATCGCGCTGGGAGAAGTGACTGTCAGTAAAATCAATAATGACTACGTATTGTCGGTGGAAATCCGTCAACAGCAAAAAGGCCCGGCTTATACATTACGCATTCCTCTCGAGGTGTCACTGGAAGGCAACCAGCAACCGGTCCGCGAGCAAGTTGATTTGTCCGCTAAACGCAAAGTCCATACTTACCGCTACAATCAGCGTCCACGGGCAATCCGGCTGGACCCTGAGTATGATGTATTCCGCTTGCTGGATCCGCTCGAGCGTCCTGCCTCACTGGGGCGCCTGTTTGGTGCCAAACAGCAGGTACTGGTGATGCCACAGGGAGCCAGTAAGGATCAACGCAAGGCCTGGCGCGAGCTGGCAGCTGCGTGGACTGGTTTGTATAAAAATGTTCGACTTGTTGACAGCAATGATATGAACGGTTTGCCGGAAGATGCGGCTGTCTGGCTGCTTGGCTGGCAGAATGAATTACTGGAAAGATTTCAACAGCGTTTGACCTCATCGACACAACAGCTATCAGCCCGGGCTGTGACCATCAACAACCAGCGGCTGGCTGCTGACAGGCATACCGTGGTATTGCTCGATCCTGACAATAGCCGGGCGCCTCTGGCTTTTATCGGTGCCGATGACCCGGTAGCGATTCTGATGATGGCGAGGAAACTGCCTCATTACAGCAGTTATGGTGTACTTGCTTTCGATACACACCAGCAAGAAAATATAATCAAGCAACATTTGCCTGTTTTGAACTCGCCGCTGGCAAAGCAACTGGCGCCATGAAACATATGCAACGCATCCTGATTTTTAGCTGCTGCCTGGCCATTACGCAGGCAATGGCACAAATCAGGACAGATTGCCAGGGGGAAGGACCGATGGTCTACCTGATAGGCGGCGGGCCCGCCTTCACCACCTGGAACCTGACGCCAATACAGCAACGGCTACATGATCACTTCAAGGTGTGTCGCTGGGATATGCGCGGTGTTGGTGATAATGCAGCCCTGGAAATCAATCCGCATATCCCGGTTTTGCAACAATGGTTGCATGATATGGCTGAAACATTGCCTGATGAACCGGTCGTGTTGTGGGGACATTCCTGGGGAGCGCTGCAGGCATTGTTGTTTGCCAGACAATACCCTCATAGAGTCAGGGCGCTGGTGCTGAATAACCCTGTCGATCCCGAGCTGAAAAGCCTGGAAGACATAGAATTCAAACGCTACGTGCATCCTTTCGTGGAATCACATCTGGGTATCGATGATATCGATACACCGATAGAACGGCGGCATCGTTTTCGCAGCAAAATAGCCAGTTATTTTCTCGATGCAGAAAAAGGCTGGGCATATTCGGCAAAATTCAATGAAGATGACGCCAATAACGAACTCAATGTACGGATATGGCGTGAATACCGTGATATGTCATTAACGCATAAAGATTTCGAATTACTCGCGCCCCTGGTTCAACGGTTAATTTATTGCCAATACGATGTACTGATGCCGAAAAGCTATGAGGTGTATTCCGGCCTGATCGCATCGACAAAACATGACATCCTGGAAGACTGTGCACATTTTCCCTGGGTAGAATCGCCACAGGCGTTTTATCCGGTGCTGCTGCAGGCCATAACGGAGGCGTATCGGTGAGATGAAAGAAGATACTCATCGCAGAAGCGCAAAGGCACAGAGAAAACCATTATATTGTTAAACATATAAAAACCTTTTTTCACCACAGAGGCACAGTGGCACGGAGAAAATCTTTTTATTGTTAAAGACATATAAAAACTCTGTGTCTCTGTGCCTCTGTGGTGAATCAGTTTTTAAATTAACAAAGATCTTCTCTGTGCTTTTGTGCCCCTGTGGTAAAGCATGCATCACAATAAAAAACGGCGATCCCACATCCCGTGAGACCGCCGCCATCATTGCGCTACGGCTATAAGTGTTGTTAAAGCAAGTAGCTGCCTGTAGTTGTAGCAAAATGTATACCAGTTTATTGATTGCTTTGTATTTCATGATGATAGAAAAACAGAGCCTGTTTCGATGTGTAAAGTTATCCAGACAGTTTTCAGGATTTTTTACACATTAATTGATCAGGGTCTCTATTAGTTGATTTGTGATAGTCAGGATTTAACCTGACATCAAGTGTCGGATTGGCTGGCACTGTGATTATTTCATCAGGTAAAGCATCAGTCAGCTCTGCGCCTCAGCGAGATCACAGGATTTAAACCTGTGGCACAGGTGTATGCCGATGATGGATAATCTGATTGTGCCTGTCTGATCAAGTCACGACTACTACACTTGATTACTTGTGCTTTCTGGCCTGTTCGTCCTGTTGCATGGCTTCAAGCCAGTAAGGCTCGGCTTCGCAGGAGCAGCAGTCACACCAGACTTCAACACCATCATGCATGCTTTTGCTCATACCGGATCTGGCCTGCGGTGTATTGTCACGCTTGCTGGCTGTCATGCCGTTGTCAGGCGATGTGGAATATGTCTTTTGCGCTGTCATGGCTGTATACCCTCTGTATTATCGATACTGGCGAAGATACCATTTTTCAAAACCGCGTTTTATCCAGTGAAACACAATATTGCCTGGAAGCATATAGTTGTTGTTCTCGGTACGTGAGACCAGCATACCCTTGTTGTTTGAGTCGACTATACAGATTAACTCGACTTTAAATGTTGCATCGGTGCTGCCCTTGTTGAGCTCGCCCATCAGGTTTTTTGCTGCTGCCTCCGCCTGCAGGTCGGCCATGTGGGCTTGCTTGGGCATCCAGTCCGGACCCGGAAAGCTGCCTGAATCACCCGCAACAAAAACACGTTCCATCGTTTCCACCTTGCAATGACGGTTTGCCTTGATCAGTCCCCCTGCTGAGCGTGGCAGTGTGCTGTTATCGAACCATTTATTGCCTGTCATACCCGGCATGAACATGATCAGATCAGCTTCAAACTCGCCGCCTTCCGTAATCACCTTGTTTGCTTCAAAGCCTTTCATCTTGTGTCCAAGGTGTGTTGCAATTTCACGTCGCTTCATTTCATTGAGCAGGCTTGTCACCGCTTTTGGTCCCAGGCGGTTACCCGGTTTCGGTGCGGGACTGAAGAAAATCAGGTTGAAGTTATCACGTCTTCCCCGTTTGCGTAACAATGTGTCGGTACCGAAGAGGAATTCAAACATCGGGCCTCCGCGCATGGCACTGGGTTCATTCGGGTTACCGGCAAAACCGACGGCGATTGTGCCATCCTGCATCTTGTTGAGGCGGTCACGTATTGTTTCTGCCGCAGCTATACCCTCGCAAGGCGTGATGGCGTGTTCGATGCCCGGCAGTTTTTTGATGAAGCGTCCGCCGGATGCGATAATCAGGCCGTCGTTAGTCACTTCACCCGTATCTGTTAGTACCGTGCGGCCATCATCGCTCAAGCCGGTGACGGAACCCTGATGAAAACGAACATGCATGCGATTGAAAAAATTACCCAGTGGCACAACCAGGTCTTCGCGCTTACGCAACCCGCTGGGTATCCAGATTATTCCGGGGTAATAATGCAACTCATCTCGCGGTGCAATCAGGGTGATTTCCACATCCGTGCTGAGTTTGCGCAACTGCCTTATTGCGGTTAAACCGGCAAATCCGGCGCCTATTACTGTGACTCTGTGCATCATTATTTCCGGTTAAATCGATCGGTTAATTATGACAAATATTAAAACGAGCTGACACCGTGATTTATCACTGGCCAGCTGGATGCGGGTGCATGTCAGTTGATTCGTCCACAGAGACCCGATATTCTGTTCGATGAATTGAGACAAAACAACCAGCCAGGTGTTCACATGACTGTTCGTTTCGCACTCACAGCATCAATGCTGGCAACAGAGCTGATGGTTGCTGCAGGGCCGCTGCATGCGACCGGATATATGACAGTCTACTCCGGCGATACACCGCTGTCGGTATACAAATCAGTTGATAGCTCGGGCAAGGTCACCTACTCGTCTGCCAGGCCCCGCAGTGCCATCGCCTTTGAGAAAATCAGGCTCGAGCCCGGGCCGTCAGCAGAATACATCGATCAAACCCGTCAAAGGCACGAAAAAATCATGGCAACAGCCAGTGAACTCGCTGCGACCCGTGAGCAACGTGAAGCCGAACGCGAGGAAGAAGAAATGAAGCGCCTTGAACGTCTTGCATTGCAAAGATCAATCAGGCCAAAGGTGTATGAACGCAGGGTATACGTTGGCTGGAGCCCATTCTGGAGACCGTATCCGCCCGTGCACCACGACCGCAAATATCCATATCCTTTGTCACAGCCTTCGCACCCGCTGCGTAATCCAGGCTTGTCTTACGGTATAAGCCT
>JASFVM010000086.1:0-9146 GCA_050049835.1 Gammaproteobacteria bacterium | reverse complement strand
TTTTCAGTTCGCCCGCTGCATCAATCACGGCGGATTTTTCGCTGGCATAAAAATCACCGTCACTCATCGAAGCAACGTGAGATTTTGAATCGGCAGACCACTCGCCCATGGTGTGCGGATGTTTGCGGGCGTAATCCTTGACCGGGCCTGCGACACGACGGTCAGAGTTGCCTTCACGTAAAACCGGGTTGACCGCACTGCCGAGTACTCTGGCATAACGCGCCTTGATGTTCTGTTCTTCATCACTGACCGGTTCCCCTGGATAATCAGGTATGTCATAACCCAGTTCCTGTAGTTCACCGATGGCCGCTTTCAGCTGTGGAACGGAGGCACTGATATTGGGCAGCTTGATGATATTGGCTTCAGGGGTTTTTGCCAGTTCGCCGAGTTCAGCCAGCGCATCACCCAGTTGCTGCTCATCCGACAGCCTGTCCGGGAAATTCGCAATAATGCGTGCAGCCAGTGATATATCACGTGTTTCGACCACAATGCCTGCAGTGCCGGTAAAAGCCTGCACGATGGGGAAAAAGGAATACGTGGCTAAAGCTGGTGCTTCGTCCGTTTCGGTGTAGATAATTTTGTAGCCTGGCATTGGTTGAATCCCTGATTAGGTGATGGGGTACACACAAAACGGCATATTATATTTCAGATTGGAAACGTGTTCACTATCCGATTGACCGGCTGCCTGTTTACAGTTGCAAATACGGTCGAGGCAATAAAAAAGCCCCGCTATGCGGGGCTTTTTCGTTGCGACTGCAGTTTAATCTAGAAGTCGTCGACTTTTCCACCGGCAGCCTTGGTCAGCGCTTCCTTGATACCTTCAGGTGCACACATGATACTCATGAAAGTTGCTCCGGTTTCACTGGCCATCATTGGCAGGTGCGGCAAGCTGATGGCAATGCGGAAACGTCCGTAGAGCGCTTCAACGTCAGAGCCATATACCAGCATTTCGTATGGCAGATGGGCGGTAGAGCGTGGTGTATCCTTGTCGATACGGCTCATGATGTACTCATCACCGCTACAGTCTTCCTCGTTCCTGCCTTTCAGGCCAACACCGATCAGGGTCATTTCATTGCCCTCGGGGTCCTTGCCGACATTGATTTTGTAAATCTCTGTGGTAGCGCCTTTACCGGCAGCAAGGTTGCTTTCAACTGCTTTTACAGCTTCCGCATGGCTGGAATAGGATGCCAGAAAACTCGGATCGTCAAAGTATTCCATCATGAAGGTGTAATGATATTTACGCATGTCTTCGGCCGTCAGTTCCTTGTCGCCGGAGCTATACTGTTTTTCTGCACCCAGCGCTGATTTCAGCTTGGCAGAGACGCCGTCCAGATTGTCAGCCATGCGATAGGCATTGGCCCAGTAGACCGGGTTGGTATAGGCAACTTCGATGTTGCCACCGTTATCGGTGACTGAAGCCCGCATCACTGCACCGTATCCGCCGCGCTCGGATTTTGTGGCTGCAGCCTTCAGTTCATCGCTGGTGAAAATAATGATTTCCGCACCGTTGTAGGGTGCATAGGTACCGGCAATTTCAAACCCGGCGCCGGTAATTTTGTCCTTGGTCGCAGCAACAGCACCGGCGAAGTCACCGGGTCCTGATGAACCCAGGATAAATGGCTGGATGCGTTCTGCCAGCGCGTTACCCGCTGACACTAAAGTGATGAGTCCGGCAATGGCCAGATTTCGTGTGATTTTCAACATTTTCAACTCCCGTTGTGTGGTTTGACTTTTATTAACATTTATCGCGAAAAAACTTGTTTCCAACGTACGGTTACCAGCCCCGGATGCAGCTGTCGGCTGGCAATCTAGACCCTTATCAAGCTCATGTAAAGGGCCGGAAAGAGAATTTATAACGCTATCAAGGAGTTACTGTCAATGTTTTATTGAATATGTCAGATGAGCGGTAACGGCGAAAAATCCGGCCGGTTTGTATCCGGCCGCCCTCTGCAGGCGACATTGCAGCCTTTGTGCGATCACCGTTTTTTCGTCCATGACCTCGGGGTACTAATTGCGATGATGCTCCACCGCCAGGGCGTGGACAGTCAGCCATTGTTCCATGCATTTGCGCTGATGCCTGTTGAGAAGCTGCAAAGTCAGTAATGAAGGTGAGATCCACCCGGTACACTCGCACGCCGGTTTTGCCTGCAGTTCGTCAGCCCAGCCCCGGTTAACAGAAATGGCGAAAGCGGTTAAGCGGTCATTTGCCGGGTCAGGCGCAGTCGGCAGCCTTCAGTTTTTCACGCACTATGGAAAAGAGGTTCTCGGCATTGTCCTGCATGTCAGGTGGAATTACCTCGAACAGGTATTCAGGTTCGTCGTCACCTGTTGCACACAGGCTCAGGGATCAATTCCATTCATGGTTTTTCTTTGCTTTATCTGTGTACCCTGTTGATAGCAGAATGGAGATGGATACACCTCATGTCATATGCGGTAATCAATCGATACTGTCATTCCAAACTTAACCCTGATATTTCAGTGGTCAACAAGCCTTGAAAAAACGGAACTAAATACCTACTAAAACAGTCAAGTATTAGTGAACAATGTACGGAGGTATAATTATGACAGGCTTGATACCTGACTTTCCCTACAACGGAGTTGTAACCGTCAACCGTGTAATCATCAAACCGGAATACACGGTGGATGATCTGCAGGAACGCGTTGCAATACTTTGCGAGAACGTCAAAACCTATCATTCTGAAACCGGTTTTGTCGGCGGCTTTGTGGCGCTCAACAGTGGCGATATATCCAATGAAGGCAGCACCGTTGGCCAGGCAGTCGAGAGTTCGCTCAAAGGCCGTGAGGCCCTGATAGTGACCTTCTGGAACACGTTTGAAGACCATGAACGCTCACATCGCAGCGAGACATTTCAGCCGCTGTTCAAGCAGGTTCTCGAACTGTGTGAAAACGGCAATGAAGAGATCGCCTACGAAATGCTGTGGTCAGGCAAAGCCTACGACCCGGAAGAGGCAAAAGCCGCACAGGAGGCCAAGGCCAGGTACGTGGCATGACTGCAGCCCAGCGCCAGGCCCGCCGTGATAGCGGCGGGCCTGTTTGTATGTGACAGCCGGGACTCAATCTGTAATTTGCTGCCTGTTCAACTGTGATTTTGCGCAAGGACGAGATAATTCCTGAAACTAATGGAAAAAATACAGATTATGCTCTCGCAGAGGCGCCGGGAACGCAGAGGAAGACCGGTTCAATATGATCGCTGTACCAGGTAAAACATGAGATAGCTCTACGCGCTCAGCGCCTCTGCGGGAGTAAAGGAGTTAAACCTTTGGTACGGGTGTATACCATCGATGGGAAATCTGACATTGTTGGCGCGATCTGGTCAGTTATGTGTAATGGTCCGGGTTTGAGCTGCCAGGCAGCATCAGATTCAGATCTGACATATGTTTAATCTGTACAGCTGTATCTTGATAATAAGATTATCCACAGATAAAGCTGTTTTTTAAGTTTTAAACATCTGCGTTTATCTGTGTTCATCTGTGGAATTGATTGCATGTCCCATGCCATGTAATTTAATACCTGACAATAACTGTCTGATCTAATTACAACCAGTTCAGTTTATGGTTTGTCACAGGCATCGTCACAACGGTCGCGCCAGCGCCAGCGCGCAAACACATCATAGAGTCGTTCAGCTATCCACAGGATACCCGGCAGTGATACCAGCCGGGCCAATACACGATATCGCGGCATGCGTTGCCACAAGGCGATAAATGCCCTGGCACCAGAGACCATGCTGCCGTCACTCTCAAGCACATGCATGCGTTGCATGGCCTGATCCCAACTCAGGCCGTATCCTGACAGCACGTCCGGATGCGCATCAATATCGACCCAGCGGATATGGCCATCGCGGTCGACGCGCTGATAATGTGCAATCTCGCGGCGGCATAGTGGGCAGCCGCCATCATAGAAGGCAATGGGTGTACAGTCATCCGTTGTTTCGATCATTGTGCTGCAGATTTCCTGCTTGTTCTGTCTAAACATTTAGATCACAGCATCACGATTGGTTCAATGCCCGTGACTGCATGGTGCAAAATCAGTATCGCTTCCCCTGTTGCCCGTTTTTTGTGTATGGTTGCGCTATTCGCTTATGAATAACCAGACCAAAGCATCCAGACATTTTTATTTCCCGTGGCGCGAAGGAAATCGCTTCGATATCCTGGTCGATGGTTCGAGTTTTCTCGTGGAGATGCTGGCAAGTATCAAGGCTGCGGAGAAGCATATATTGCTGGAAATGTACCTGATCGAGTCAGGTTCTGTTGTCGATCGTTTTATTATTACATTACAGCAAGCTGCGGAGCGTGGTGTACAGGTCCACCTGCTGCTTGATGATTATGGTGCAATCGGGCTGAAACAGCATGATCGCAAAAGACTTGAACATAAAAACATTCACGTTGTTTATTACAACAAGCTGCAGTCCTATAACACGGTATATAACCTGATTCGCGTGTTTCTGCTGAAAAAGAAACACGATCTTTACCGTAATCATCGAAAACTGTTGCTGGTTGACGGTGAGGTTGCTTTTGTTGGTGGCACCGGCCTCGTTGACGAGTTCGATCCGCCCTACCATCCCGAGAAGCGTTGGCGCGAAACCATGGTCAGGATCCAGGGGCCGGTGGTAGCGGACTGGCAACATCTGTTTAAAGAAACACGGGATAAAAATGCTGAGCAGCCACTGTCATCGCAACCTGTGACTCCGGCGCTACAGGCTGAGGCGCAGTTGGGACGTGTCACAGTGAATGATATCTCGCGTTACAGCGAAGTCACCCTTTCATTAGTACATTATATCTACAGGGCCCGGCGCCGGGTATGGTTTGCCACCGCGTATTTTGTACCAACATGGCGAATCCGGCGCAGCTTGAAGCATGCGGCCAAATCAGGCGTGGATGTTCGCCTGTTGCTACCGGGGCCGATCACCGATCACCCGGCTGTACGTCATATCAGTCACCGGTTGTATGGTCGACTGCTTAAAAACGGTATTCGGATTTTTGAGTACCAGCCGCGATTCTTCCATGCAAAATGCGTATTGTGTGATAACTGGGTAGCGATCGGCTCCAGCAACTTCGACCGCTGGAACCTCCGCTGGAATCTGGAGGCAAACCAGGAAATCCAGGACGATCTACTGGCAAAGCAGGTTGAGGCCATGTTCGTTGCGGATTTTGCAAACTGTGTGGAATATACCTATGAGATATGGCACCGAACCCGCTGGTATAAACGCCTGTTACAGTGGTTCTGGAAAAAAGTGGAAATATTTTCACAAAGAATCGGGCGTTGAGATGCTGTCCGTTTAGCCATGATGCATTTAACCAAGACCCTGATTCTCGCTGGCCTGCAATGTGAAAAGCGTCTGTTCCTGACGCTTAATCATCCCGAACGGGCACAAACTGCCAAATCACCGCTGGCAGCAACCGGAATCGCTGTTGGTGAGCAGGCGCGAAAGGAATTCCCCGGCGGTGTCCTGGTAAAGCGGTTTCAGAATAACACCGATCCTTTTGCCGAAACCATTGAGTATATCAACGACCCTGAAATTGATGTGATTTTTGAAGCCGGTTTTCGCTATCAGGAAACAGAAGTCTTCGTAGATATCCTGCAACGCAACGGCAATGGCTGGAATCTCATCGAGGTCAAATCCTCGAGTTCGGTTAAAGATGAATACATCGATGATGTCGCCGTCCAGTACATGGTGTTATCCAATGCGGGTATATCCGTCAAACGGGTTGAACTGATGTATCTGAACAGGGACTTTATCTACCATGCCGAACAAGGCTATGATGGGCTGTTCATCCGCGAAGACCTGTCGCAACGGGTATTCCCCCATGTTGACCCGATAGTCGAACATGTCAACAGGATCAGGCGGAATATCTCCACTGAAGAGCCGGAAAACCATGTCGATGGCCACTGCAACAGGCCTTATGAATGTGAGTTCAAGACTTATTGCGAAAAGCAGGATGGCGACTATCCGGTCAGCTGGCTGCCAAATGCCGCTGTTGCAATACAGAATCTTTATGCCAATGATATTTATGATATCAGGGATATTCCCGCTGACATGCTAACCAGTGCTACCCACATTAAAGTCCGCCGGGTAACTGTCAATGGTCGTGCAGAGCTGGATCCGGATGCCTGTAAGGTATTACAACGACTGGAATACCCTCGATACTATCTCGATTTTGAAGCTGTCAACTTTGCGATCCCGGTCTGGGAAGACACCAGTCCCAACCAGCAAATCCCCTTCCAGTGGTCTTGCCATATACAACTTGAAGATGGCGGCCTGTCGCATAAGGAATTTCTGGATGTCAGTGGTAGCGATCCGCGGCGGAGATTTGCCGAGACCCTGATTGATACCTGTGGAACAGAAGGAACAATCATTGTATACAACCAGGCATTTGAGAAAGGTATGATCAGAAGCCTGGCGGCTATTTATGATGATATAGAGGCATGTTTGCTGGCGTTGAATCAGCGGATATTCGATCTGTTGCCGGTGATGAAAAAGTATTACTATCACCCTGACATGAAGGGTTCGTGGAGCATCAAGAACGTGCTTTCCTGCCTGGTGCCTGATTTGCGCTATTCGGACCTGGGAGCGGTGCAGGACGGCCTGATGGCACAAAGCGCTTATCTTGAAATGACGAGTGGCGATTTATCGGCTGAACAGAAACAGTCCCTGTATGCTGACCTGCAGCAATACTGCAAGCTGGACACCTACGCCATGCTGGCAATTGTTGACAAGGTGTGTGACTGATCATCCACGCCTCCGAAAAAACGTATCACCGGGGCACTGTATCAAAGCAGTAAGAAACCCCTGGTATTATGATAGAACAGTTTTCAAAGCCTGAAGGAGAATGTGCATGGCAATTGCAGACACCGTTAAAAACTACCTGGCGCAAAAATCAGTTGACTTTGACATGGTATCGCATCCGCACACCGGTTCCAGTCACGAAACTGCTGAAGCCTCACATATCAGAGAAGACCATGTTGCCAAGGCTGTTATTGTCAAGGATGCAGCCGGCTATGCCATGGTTGTTATACCCGCCAGCCAGTGGGTGGAAACGAAGCATTTACAGCGAGAACTCGACCGTGACTTCGAGCTGGTGAAAGAACACGAGCTGGCGCAGCTGTTTCCTGATTGCGAGAGTGGCGCAGTGCCTCCGCTGGGCCCGGCCTACGAGATCGAAACATTCATGGATGAGGCGCTGACAACACTCGCCAATGTGTATTTTGAAGCCGGTGACCATGAGCACCTTGTGCATACCAGCGGTGATGACTTCAAACACCTGCTCAGCGGCGTAAGGCATGGTCACTTCAGTCATAATGATTAATCCAGCGAATTACTGAAGAGTCCGTTGCTGGTTGATAATATTACCAGTTACCGGTGCCGGGATCTCCCTTGAACGGACCGGCGATGTTATTCGTCACCCAGCCACCATAGAATTCACTGTATTGTGGCCGGACGCGCTCGTTGTTGACATAACAGGCAACGCGTGCCGGATAAAACGACACATACTCGCGCAGCATTTCAAAGCCGTTTTGCGGTTCATTATATTGCCATGCAACCGGTGTATCATCCGGTTTGTCTGCCAGAGCCCAATATGATGCAATGCCCTTCCATTCGCAAAATGTTTGCTGCTGGGCCGGTACCAGCAATGTCCAGTCGATATCTTTTCCCGGGATATAAAAGGCAGGCGGACTGGCTGTTTCAAGTACGCGATATGTTGCTGTGGATGAGGCGATCACATTTTTTCGATTGAATACCTCAACCTGGCTGTTGCAGGGAACGACTTCTGGTGGTCGTGGATAATCCCATACCGATTCCTGTCCCGGTTCAGGTTGTTCTGCAAAAGGTGGTCTTTTCTGCCCTCGATATTTCCACATGATATTAGTCCGGCTACGTCGTATTCAAACGCACTGATTGTCAGTGTGACAGCTGAAGGCTGACTCGCGGATTCCAGATACGCTCCCATACCAGCTGCAGGCGCTCGAGGTTGCGAATTTCGCTGATGCGTTCAACCGGAGCCGGATGAGGATGCGGATTGGCGATCTCCCCGACTTTAAAGCGAAACACATAATCCGGCTCAAAGCCCATACGCAGATCTGTGATGACAATGTCTTCAGAAACCAGCCCCGCTGCGAAAAAATTCTTGGTAAACCATTGAAGCCGTTGTACAGGCCAGCTGTCGCGCAGCGTTTCGATCAGTTCGATGTTACGCGGGTATTTTTCGAAGCTGACCATCCTGTTGTCATCCAGCACTGAATAGAAACCCTCATAATAGTGCGAATCATCGACGGCCAATATGCGCCATAACAGGCTGTTGAATGGTGCCGGTGTCGTCAGTATTTGAGTTCCGGTGATGTTCTGTTGTTGCAATGCGTTGTGAGCTATTTGTTCGACATGTAACTTCGCTGCCAGTGTCCACAAGAGATAACCTGTACTCACCACCAGTCCGAATGTATTCGCGATATGTCCCCAGGAAGAGCGACGGGCGCCGATTATTGCCGCAGTAATACCTGCCAGCAACGGTAAGGTATACAGCGGGTCGATGATAAAAATGGTCGACCAGGTCATTGGTGTAGTCACCACTGGCCAGAATATTTGTGTGCCATACACCGTAAAACTATCGAGTAATACATGAGTGGCGAACACCAGGTAAACCAGCGCAAACCAGCGTCGGCGTTGTTCCGCTGTTCCAGGATGAAACTTGAGAATCAGCCAGACGACGATTGGTGTCAGTACTGCGAGTACAAACAGGGAATGGCTGGCGCTGCGGTGATAGGTAAAATCACGCACGGCATCACCCAGTGGTATGAACACGTCAAGATCAGGAATGGTGCCGCATATAGCTCCCCATAGCAGAGCACGTCGTCCCAGCTGACGACCCGCTACTGCCTCACCGACAGCAGCACCCAGAGCGATTTGTGTTATAGAGTCCATGGTCAAACGTCGTAACCGGTTTCTGAACTGTGACTGCTGTCCTGATAACAGAGTTCAGAATATTACCCGGTTTCCATATCACTCTAACCCGGATATGATTTTTACCTGAACCTCCACTATTCCGTTGCCTCGGCTATTTTCCCGGCTCAGGTGTATCACTACCGGGTTGTCGCCATGCCGTGTCAGCATTGGTGATGATATTTTCTTCGTC
>JASFVM010000085.1:0-9262 GCA_050049835.1 Gammaproteobacteria bacterium | reverse complement strand
TGCAAAAAAAGTGCGGGCATGTGCCCGCACGGTTAATTCAGTTGATATCAGCTTAACTCAGTCGTCCGGTTGTGGCATGGGCAGGCCTGAAAGTTTGCATAACTCATGCACGGGATCTCTGGGGAAAAGGCTGTAAATGTGTTTTTCGTAAGCCTTTTTTTCAAGAAAATGTACATTCTTTCTGCCCAGTGTTTTCACCATGGCGTGCATGGTTGGGGTGTGCTCGTTTTCGTCATAGTAATCCCTGAAATACCAGATCAGTTCCCAGTGATCGTTATACAGTTTGAGGCCATCGCGATCTGCAATTTCTTCAGCAAATTCTTCGCTCCATTCGGCCAGGTTACAGAGATAACCTTGTGGGTCCGTTTCGATACGTCTTCCAGCTACATTCAAGACCATTGCTTCACTCCTCGTAATTCTCTTATTAACGTTCGGGCTTCCTGCCGGTGAAACTTCCGCTTGTCGCCGTGTTGTGTCCATGACCGGGCCACCGCAACAGCGGCGTGGGCCAATACATCAACCATACGCGATGAAAATGTGATTAGCAACCATTATCGTTCAATAAATATATTTTATCGGCAGGGCGGCTAAACGGATGTTTTACGACGCAAAATTCAGCGGCCTGCAGGTGGCTGAAAAACAAATGGAGAAGCGCTAGGCGGTCGGTTTTTTCTGTGTGATAATCCCTCGGAGTTTTCATATAACCATCGGGGGAAAAAGAATGGACGAAAATCGTAAAAAAGCGCTGTCAGCGGCTTTATCTCAAATAGAACGGCAATTTGGCAAAGGATCTGTCATGCGTCTCGGCGATGATGGCGCAATTCCCGATGTCTCTACCGTTTCGACCGGCTCACTCAGTCTTGATATCGCACTGGGCATTGGCGGCCTGCCCAAGGGTCGTGTTGTGGAAATCTACGGGCCTGAATCATCCGGCAAAACAACACTGACGCTGCATGTGATTGCGGAAATGCAGAAAGCCGGTGGCACCGCAGCGTTCGTTGATGCCGAGCATGCACTGGATCCACAATATGCCGAAAAACTCGGTGTGGATGTCGATGAGCTGCTGGTATCACAGCCGGACACCGGTGAGCAGGCGCTGGAAATTACCGACATGCTGGTACGTTCCGGTGCCGTGGATATCGTTGTCGTTGATTCCGTTGCTGCGCTGACACCGAAAGCAGAAATCGAAGGTGACATGGGTGATTCCCATATGGGCTTGCAGGCTCGCTTGATGTCACAGGCGCTGCGCAAGCTGACCGGCAACATCAAGCGTTCCAATACGCTGGTCATTTTCATCAACCAGATCCGTATGAAGATCGGCGTAATGTTCGGTAATCCGGAAACAACAACGGGTGGTAATGCGCTTAAATTCTATTCCTCGGTTCGCCTGGACATTCGTCGCACCGGTGCCATCAAGCAGGGTGACGAAGTTGTCGGAAACGACACCAAGGTCAAGGTGGTAAAAAACAAGGTGGCGCCGCCATTCAAGATTGCGACATTCGAAATCCTCTACGGCGAAGGGATCTCCCGCGAAGGCGAGTTAATCGAACTGGGTGTACAGCAAAAGCTGATTGAAAAAGCGGGCGCCTGGTACAGCTATAATGGTGACCGCATTGGCCAGGGCAAGGAAAAGGTCCGTCAGTTCCTCAAGGACAATCCGGACATCGCAGATGATATAGACCAGAAGCTGCGCGACATGCTGTTGCTCAAGCCCGGCAGACGGGATATGGATGTCGATGTCGAATCACAGGAGCCGGCACTGGAAGAAGCATAATCCCGGCTTCGTGAAGTGCCTGTCCTGTAGTTAGCCGTTGGGTGCACTGGATACAGCCGTCAGAATGCTCGCGCGACGCGAGCATTCTGCGTTTGAAATCCGCCGAAAGCTGCAACAGAAAGATATCCCGGCTGGCGAGATAGATGAAGCGATCGGGCGTCTGCAACAGGAAGGTCTGTTATCAGACGAACGCTACGCGGAATCCTATATCAACGGGCGCATGGGCAAGGGTTACGGCCCGTTGAGAATTGCGCTCGAGCTCAAGGAGAGAGGTGTCGCAGAAAGCGACTATGGCCAGTATTTATTTGCCGGTGATATGGACTGGTGGTCAGTGCTGAAAGCGGCCTATGAAAAGAAGTACGGCCAGACGCGCTGTGCTGACTACCGGGAAAAAGCCCGGCGCATGCGTTACCTGCAGTACCGTGGATTTGCGCTTGATATGATACATGAACTCGTTGAATAGTATAAAAAACAGTAAGTTAATGGATTAAATTAAAGTAATATATAATATGATTGGCAGCGCTGAATTACGACAGAAATTCCTCGATTACTTCGAGAGCAACGGTCACCGTGTGGTGCCCAGCAGTTCACTCGTCCCCGCTAATGACCCGACGCTGCTGTTTACCAATGCGGGCATGGTGCAGTTCAAGGATGTGTTTCTCGGTCGTGACAAACGTGATTACACGCGCGCCACCAGCAGCCAGCGCTGTGTGCGCGCCGGCGGTAAGCACAATGATCTGGAAAATGTCGGTTATACAGCACGTCATCACACTTTCTTCGAAATGCTGGGTAATTTCAGCTTCGGTGACTATTTCAAGCAAGACGCGATTAGCTACGCCTGGGAATTTCTGACAAAAGAAATCGGCCTGGCCGAAGAAAAACTCTGGGTCACAGTGTACGCAGAAGATGACGAAGCGGCAGACATCTGGCTGAAGCAGATCGGTGTCGACCAGAACCGCTTCAGCCGCATCGGCGACAAGCCCGGCGGCAAGCAGTACGAAAGTGATAATTTCTGGGCGATGGGTGATACCGGTCCCTGCGGTCCCTGTACCGAAATTTTCTATGACCACGGTGAAGATATACCAGGCGGCCCGCCGGGAACACCGGAAGAAGATGGCGACCGTTACATCGAGATCTGGAACCTGGTCTTCATGCAATACAACCGTACCGGCGATGGTGAATTGCATAATCTGCCGGCACCGTCAGTCGACACCGGCATGGGTCTGGAGCGGCTCGCCGCTATCATGCAGGGCGTACATAATAATTATGAAATCGATCTGTTCCAGCGTCTGATCAAGGCTGCAGCGAAAGCAACCGGCTCGACCGATTTGCAGAGCAAGTCACTGCGCGTGATTGCAGATCACATCCGTTCCTGTGCCTTCCTGATTACCGATGGTGTGATGCCGTCCAATGAAGGCCGTGGTTATGTGCTGCGACGCATTATTCGGCGAGCGGCACGCCATGGCTACAAGCTGGGTATGAATGACCCGTTTTTCTACCGGCTGGTTACCCCGCTTGTCGATGAGATGGGTGATGCTTATCCGGAACTGGTTGCTGCCAGTGACAATGTCATGCGTGTACTCAAGCTCGAGGAGGAGCGTTTCGCCGAAACCCTCGATCAGGGCATGCGCATACTGGAAACGGACATCAACAACATGAGCGGTCACACCATTTCCGGCGAGACCGCATTCCGTCTCTATGACACCTACGGCTTTCCCATTGATCTCACGGCCGATATCGCTCGCGAACGCAACCTCACCGTTGATCATGCCGGTTTTGAAATCGCGATGGATGAGCAACGCGAGCGCGCCCGTACCGCCAGCCAGTTCGGGGTTGATTACAACCAGGCAATCGATGTTGATAAAGAGACTGTGTTTACCGGATACGACCGGGTTGAACAAAAGAGCACGGTAGAGGAGTTGTTTGTTGATGGCAGCGAAGTCGACGTGATCGGGCCTGATCAGAGGGCCATCGTTGTGCTCGATGAGACGCCGTTCTATGCCGAGTCAGGTGGCCAGGTTGGTGATACCGGCAAACTGGTATCCGATGATGCCGTATTCCTGGTCGAAGATACCCGGAAGCAGGGCAAGGCCTTCCTGCATTTTGGCATCGTCGATTCGGGCAACCTGAGAAAGGGCGATAGTGTACACGCCGAAATCGACAATGATCTTCGTGAGGCCATCAAGCGCAATCATTCTGCCACGCACCTGATGCATGCTGCCCTGCGCAACGTGCTGGGCGATCATGTACAGCAAAAAGGTTCACTGGTTACAGCAGAGCGCACCCGGTTCGACTTTTCACATTTCGAGCCGGTCAGCAAGGAAGAGATCATCGCGATTGAACGTCAGGTCAATGAAGAGATCATGCGCAATCTCGAGACAACCGATGTGCAAATGCCGCTGGAAGAAGCAAAAAAAGCAGGGGCGATGGCGTTGTTTGGTGAGAAATATGATGATGTGGTGCGCGTTGTCTCGATGGGGGGTTACTCCACCGAATTGTGTGGCGGCACACATGTGAAGCGATCGGGTGACATCGGATTTTTCAAGATTGTCGCAGAAAGTGGCGTTGCTGCCGGTGTTCGTCGTATCGAAGCGGTGACTGGCAGCGGCGCCGTGGCCTGGGCCGAACAGCGAGAGAGCCAGATCGACGCGATCGCGGATGCACTGAAAATCAGCCGCGACGAAGTTGACGACAAGGTTCGCCAGCTGGTCGAACGTTTGCGTGAACAGGAAAAAACCGTTGCCCAGCTGAAAGCCAGAATAGCTTCGCAGGCCGGTACTGATCTAACTGCTCAGGCCGAAGATATCAACGGTGTCAAAGTGTTAACGGCAAAACTTGACGGCGCCGATAGCAAGGCCCTGCGTGACACCATGGACCAGTTGAAGAACAAACTCGGCAGTGCGGCCATCGTTCTTGTCAGTGAAGATGATGGCAAGGTACGCGTTGTTGCCGGAGTGACCAAAGACAAGACGTCAGTGATCAAGGCCGGTGAGCTGGTTAATATTGCTGCTGTTGAAGTCGGTGGCAAGGGCGGTGGTCGTCCTGATATGGCACAGGCTGGCGGCAGTCAACCGGAAAATATCGGCAAGGCACTGAGTGCAGCGAAGGCATGGTTGCAGAAAAAGCTTGGCTGATTGCCATACCGGTGTTAAACGAAATTCTCGTTTATTTTTATAATATAATATTAATAAAAACATATAGATATATAATAAACATAAGAAAGATTATGATCATGATGCACGCCTGCGGTATTAACGTTATCCTGCATCCTGCGACAGGTCAAAACGCATTGAGCCTTGGCTGAACATAGCCATTGCTACGATCAGATTCTGCTTATATACTCCCGCATCTTTATGATTAACAAGAGCATTTCATGGCACTGATCGTCCAGAAATACGGCGGTACTTCCGTCGGCAGCATCGAAAAAATCGGTAATGTTGCGGACAAGGTGTGTGCGCATGTCAGCAAGGGCGACCAGATAGTTGTCGCCGTCTCTGCCATGAGCGGCGAAACCAATCGCCTGATTGCACTCGCAGAAGAAATGAGCGTGCAGCCTCATCCGCGTGAGCTGGATGTGCTGGTTTCGACCGGCGAACAGGTGACGATCGCCCTGTTGACCATGGCACTGCATGACCGTGGCTGTGACGCCAGGTCCTATACCGGCAGCCAGATTCGCATGTTGACTGACAGTGCACACGGCAAAGCGCGTATTCGTGAAATTCAGTGTGACGCTATCCGCAAGGACCTTGAGCAGGGCCGTGTTATTGTGGTTGCCGGTTTCCAGGGCGTGGATGAGCACGGCAACATCACCACCCTGGGACGTGGGGGTTCTGACACCACGGCTGTTGCCATGGCTGCTGCCCTCAAGGCCGATGAATGCCAGATCTACACCGATGTTGACGGGGTCTACACCACTGACCCCCGGATCGAGCCCAAGTCACGCAAACTGGACCAGATCACCTTTGAAGAAATGCTGGAGATGGCCAGTCTCGGCTCAAAAGTTCTGCAAATTCGTGCCGTTGAATTCGCAGGTAAATACAATGTTCCTTTACGCGTACTTTCATCTTTCGAGGAAGGTGAAGGTACCTTGATTTCGCTGGAGGATGAAAACGTGGAACAGGCAACAATTGCTGGAATTGCATTCAACAGGGACGAAGCACAACTGACTATCGCCGGTGTGCCTGACAAGCCCGGCGTTGCATCGCTGATTCTCGGTCCGATTACCGACGCCAACATCGAAATCGACATGATCGTACAGAATATCGGCGCTGACGGATCCACAGACTTCACCTTTACTGTACACAGAAATGATTACAACAAGGCACTCGGTTTGTTACAGAAAACTTCTGCAGAACTGGGCGCCAAGCAGGTGATTGGCGACGATCGCATTGTAAAGGTTTCCCTGGTGGGCGTTGGCATGCGCTCACATGCAGGCATCGCCAGTACCATGTTCCAGACGCTGGCCCGCGAAGGTATCAATATCCGTATGATTTCGACCTCGGAAATCAAGATATCTGTTGTGATCGACGAAAAATATCTCGAACTGGCGGTCAGGAGTCTGCATGAGGCTTTCGGGCTTGATGTCGCTGGCAAAATCGATATTTAGTCTCGATATATCGTCACGAATTTGCAATAATTGATAGAGCGCAATCCCCGGCGCGTGGTATGGTAGCAGGGGAAAAGGGTGGTTGTGGCAGAACTATCGCGCTGTTTGAAACTCCTACCTTAATGAAATGACCAAACATGGAGAAGGGACATGTTGATATTGACAAGACGCGTCGGTGAAACGCTAATGATAGGTGATGAAGTAACCGTTACAGTACTCGGAGTGAAGGGCAACCAGGTGCGCATTGGCATCAATGCACCCAAAGACGTTGCTGTACATCGTGAAGAGATCTACGAGCGTATCAAGGCTGAACAGCACGATACCGCTACGACAGAATAACAAAAGCCTTAAAAATCAGGTACTCGGTCTTTGGTTCTGGTGACCAGAGTCTTTGTTTGTGCCTGAATTACTGGAATCAGAGGACAAATAACTGTTAATATTCGCTGCTTCGAGCGAAAGTCTGGTTATTGTTTTCATTTTAAATAATACCGAAAAGCGTAATCGCTGTTACTAGCACCAAGTATCCAGTTACTAGTATCTGCTTTTCCGGCAGAGCTGGCCGGGTGTCTGGCAAAATCGCCGGGAGCGATTTTGAACATCAGCGCTATTTGCTGATGGCCCGAAGGGCGCAGGGCAGGACGCCCGGAGTAACGCGCACGGTGCGCCATGTTGATGCATGCACAAAGCCCGTTACAAGTTAATATTTTGAATTCAGGAGAGCTGGCCGAGTGGCTGGCAAAATCGCCGGGAGCGATTTTGAACATCAGCGCTATTTGCTGATGGCCCGAAGGGCGCAGGGCAGGACGCCCGGAGTAACGCGCACGGTGCGCCATGTTGATGCATGCACAAAGCCCGTTACAAGTTAATATTTTGAATTCAGGAGAGCTGGCCGAGTGGCTGAAGGCGCACCCCTGCTAAGGGTGTATACGGGGAACCGTATCGAGGGTTCGAATCCCTCGCTCTCCGCCATTTTCTTATGAATGGGTCAAACCCATTCATAAGAAAATTGAGGATAGTGCGGATTTGATAAGAACCCTCTGGTTCGAAAAAATTGCCGGGAGCAATTTTTCGCGACCAAAGGGAGCCCGCAGGGTGAGTCTCATGGATGAGACGAGCAATCCCGAGCCGCCTCAGAGCAGCTGCTCATTGAATAAATGAATGGGTAAGCCCATTCATAAGTAAATCGGGATAGTGAGGATTTGGTTCGGACCCTTCAGGTTCGACAAATTTGCCGGGAGCAAATTTGAACGCACGAAGTGCGGCCCCAAGGGGGTGGAGGGCAGGACGCCCGGAATAATCCCTCGCTCATAGCCAAAAACTAATCGAAGACGCGATGCGAAAGAACATCTTTCCCAACCGTTAGAGATGACAGCAAAGCTGTCATTTGACGCAATCATCACAAACAACGATAATTGCGCGCCCATACAAAAAGACATGCGCCTGTAGCTCAGCTGGATAGAGTACTCGGCTACGAACCGAGCGGTCGGGAGTTCGAATCTCTCCAGGCGCGCCATACATAAATCAACCCGCGAGAGCGGGTTTTTTTATGTATGGCGCGCCTGGAGGCTTTGGTTCGGAGTCCTGTTCGGAAAAATTGCCGGGAGCAATTTTTCACGACCGAAGGGAGCCCGCAGGGCAGCCCACAAGGATGTGGGCTGTAATCTCTGCGTCAAAGACACTGGATTCCCGCCTTCGCGGGAATGACAAACTGGGAAATAATCAACCCGCGCAAGCGGGTTTTTTTATGTATGGCGCGCCTGGCGGTTGAAGAGAGCTCCTCAGTTCGACAAATTTGCCGGGAGCAAATTTGCATGAGCGAAGCGAACCCGAAGGCAGCCTACAGGGATGTAGGCTGTAATCTCTGTTGAAAGATATTAGAGATTACAGAATACATCAATGTTATTCTGCCCTTTTGAATTTAGCCCCGCCTTCGCGGGAATGACAAACTGGAAATAAATCAACCCGCGAAAGCGGGTTTTTTATTTGTACATACTGGGCGATCTGGTGCGAATCCCCGGTTTTCAATCTGTTTTTTTTATTACTTGATTTTGATCTGAAAATATTCAAACTGCCTGTATTATCTTTGCTTGTAAATCCTGAGGGCCAGGGAAATGTCTTTTATATCTTACAGGCTGCTGCCGATTATTCTGCTCGTCCTGACTGTTAATACTTCATCTGCAGATATCGCGAGAAAAGAATCAGCCTCATTATGCCAGACCAACTGTGTAACACCTTACGGCAAGGTTTTGGGTGCTGCTGCCGGAGACGTTGAGGCATATTCCAACTGCCGGCCCGAATGCAAGTCCTACGTGCCGAATAAATGGAAAGGCACATTTACCGGCGTCAAATGGCAATGTGTTGAGTATGCACGTCGCTGGTTACTGATTAATAAAGGTGCAGTCTACGGTGAGGTAGACACGGCTGCCGACATATGGAATAAGGTCGATCACCTGACACATGTAGCCACTCGAACGAAACTTCCTCTTGAAGCTCATGTGAATGGTGCAAAAATACCACCTCAGCCAGGTGATCTGTTGGTCTACGCCAGGGCTTTTTACGATACGGGTCATGTTGCCGTTGTTACCCATGTCGATTATGAAAATGGTGTTATAGAAGTGGCTGAACAGAACTATAATAATCAGCCCTGGGCCGGGGATCATGCAAGGACGATCGAGTTCGTCAAACAAGGGAATAGTTACTGGTTGCTGGATGGCTATTTACTCGGCTGGAAGCATATACATAACCAGGCTGACAGGCGTGCGGCGAAAGAGAATTAACGGATACAGCCGGTTGTCATGAACGGTTTGACCGGTAAGGATTTATCTTGCAAAATCAGGGCGATAGGGCTAAGTTAGGCTTTTATTCCAGTCCCCTGACCTATT